>NZ_DAXETW010000070.1:0-17218 GCF_051155795.1 Longibacter sp. | reverse complement strand
GCGCCGAGATCCTCGTCGTCCCACGTGGTGTAGACCACCGTCCGTCCATCCGGGGAGATGGTGGGATTGTACTCGAAGTGAGCGTCGTCCGTGAGACGCTGCGGGGTGCCGTTCGGCAGCCGCTTCGTGTACAGCGATCCGTTCGCGTGAAAGACCACCGTTCGGCTGTCCGGCGATGTCGTGGCGCCGGTGATCATGCGCGCGGGAATCGTCTCCGGGTGCGCCTCCACCGGGAATTCCGCGGCTGCGGTCAGGGTCTGCTCGACCTCTGCCTCAAAGGGGATCACCTCGGCCGACCCATCGCTGGCGTTGATTTTCTTGATTTTCCCTTCCGCCCAGAGCACAACGTGCTCACTGTCGGGCAGCCAGGCGAAGTTCGGGTAGGTGCCGAATATGGCCCACACGTCCTGCTGGTCGAACGAGAGCTGGTCGAAGACCGGGGACGCGATACCGGTTTCCAGATCGTAGGTGTAGAGCACCGTCTTAGCGCGAACGCGGCGGACGAACGCCAGCTTCTCACCGTCGGGCGACGGGACCGGGCGGGAGGCGCCGCCGGGGCCGGAGATCAGCGTTTTGGTCTTGCCGGTCTCGCGGTCGAGCCGCTTGATGGCGTAGATGCCCTCGTTCGGGTCCTTGTTGTAGCGGAAATTTGGGCCGCGCGTGACGTCCTCCGCGTAGTAGACGTAGCGCCCGTCCGGGTGGACGGCAATCTCGTTGCCCTGGTCTTGCTGATCGTTGCGTCGTTCGGTGAGCTGGAGGCCGTCGCCACCCGAGCGGTGGTACATCCAGACCTCTCCCGCGCCGAGCGAGCGCGTGCTGGTGAAGTGCTTGCGCCCGAGGATGTACTCGCCGTCGGGCGTCCATGCGGGCCCATTGAGCAGGCGGAAGCTCTCGTCCGACACCTGTTGCGGGTCCGAGCCGTCGGTGGCGACCGTCCAGAGGTTATCGCCGCCGTCGCGGTCGGAGGTGAAGGCGATGCGCGACCCGTCCGGCGAGAAGCGCGGCTGCACGTCGTAGGCCGGTCCGCTGGTAATGCGCGTCGCCTCGCCGCCGGATACCGGCATCGTGTACAAATCGCCGAGCAGGTCGAAGACGAGGGTTTCGCCGTTCGGATGCACGTCAACCGTGATCCACGTGCCTTCCGTCGTGGTGAAAGAAACGCTCTCAATTGGCCCGTGCGCGGCGGTTACGTCCCACGCCTCATCCTCGTCGGACGACTGGGCAAGGGCGGTGGGGGAGACGGCAGCACCTGCAAGAAGAAGGCAGGCGATCATCCAGGCCGCGACGGCGGCCGAACGGAATCGAAGCATGGGGAATGGCAGCGGTGACAGAGGGGCGTGGCATTAACGTACGAAGCGCTTCCGAAGAAAGGAAGGTCGGGGGATGCGGCCTGGTGTTCGCGTAGAGGGTGACAGGGGGAGAGGGTGGACGGGCAGGAACGCATCAACGGACACCGTGATAGCGAGAGGTGTTCAGGTGCTCAGGTGCTCGGGGCCTGGTATGTTGTGGGTTGGTTTTCGTGGGGCGGATGGTGGACGGCATGACGTGCCACGCAGAGGAGCAATCCTCAACCCGAAATCCCCAATACATAATCCTCAATTCAGTGTCCGCGATACTGAATCCTACCCCATCCCGATGGAGAACATGTTTTCCAGGTCGTGGCTGGAATAGACGCGGAAGCCGATGAGGGTTTCGGAGTCGGTGATGCCTGCGATGTGCCGGATTCGGCCGGTGACGAGGTCCGCCAGGTCAGCGTTCTTCGGCACGCGAAGGATGGCGACGAGGTCGACGCGCCCGGCGACGGAGTGGACTTCACTGACGCCGTCGAGTCCCGCCAGTTCGTCGGCGACGTCGTTGACGGCACCTCGTTCGGTGTTGATGAGGACGATCGCGGTGACCATACCAGGTGGAGGGTTCGGGCAAAAAGAAAGAATGGAAAGGTTACGCGTTCTGCGCGTGAAAAGCGGAGCGTTCTGAACATACGCGTCGGGCGCGGCAGTCCCAAGTGCTCCACCGAACGATCACGATTCCCCATGAGCAATTCCACGTCGACGGACGAAACGACACACGTTGTCTATATCGTCGAGTGCTACGACGGCACCTACTACACCGGCTACACAACGGACGTGGAGCGGCGCGTGGAGGAGCACAACACCGGAACGGGGGCACGCTATACGCGGGGTCGAACACCCGTGGAGGTAGTGTACACGGAGACCTACGAGACGCAATCGGCCGCAATGTCCCGCGAGTACGCCATCAAGCAACTCCGCCGCCCGCAGAAGGAGCGACTTGTTTCGGGAGACGTGGCGTGAGGTTCGGGGTCGGAGGTTCGAGGTGTGAGGTTCGAGGTGCGCGGCCGGGTAGGGCAAACCACGGTGTGTACGGTGCCCGACCGATGGCTGAAGACATGTCGTTTCAATACAGGGTAGGCCATTTACACGTTTTCACACTTTCAAGCCTCCCCTTCCAGCCACTCCTGCAGCTTGCGTACGTTTCGCCGGTTTGCGCGATACGTGACGTCGAACAGATCGCCAAGAACCGGGACGAGGCCGACGAGTCCGTCGATGGCGATCGTGCCGAGCATGGAACCGATCAGCCGCCCGGGGGCGCCCTGCCGCCAGGCTTCAATCGGGACGTAGAGGCTGACGATGAGCCCCGCGCCATCCCCCACACCCGGGATGAGGCCGATCAACGGTTCCAGACCGACGCGAACGCTCGTCCCGGGAATCCGGAAGACATCGTCGGACCATTTCGCGAACCATTCCAGGCGCTGCTCGACGGCGTCGTCTGTCGTGTCCGGGGTCGTGGCAGGGGCGGCCTCGCGGCGGCGGCCGACGGCACGGGAGCGCCGGCGATTCGACACCTGCGGGTGAGAGCGCTGGGGCGGCTCGCGGCGGTCTTCGGGATCGTCAGGCATCGACAGGCGTCGGTTCGTCGAAGAAGCGGAAGATGTCGGCACAGCCGGCGAACGCGGAGGCGGGACCGACGAGGACGAGCCGGTCGCCCGGCCTCAGCGTTTCGGACCCACTCGGTGATCCGATGATGTCGTCGCCGCGTCGGATGGCGACCACGGTCAGGTCGTGCTTCTGCCGCAGGGCCAGGTCGCCGAGCGTCTGGCCAGCGGCCGCCGCTTGCTCCCGGACGGTGACCGTACGCGTGTGGAGGCCATCCTCGCTCAGTCCGTCCAGCACCATCCCCGGTGTATCGTCCATGATTGCGTCGGAGATCGGGAGCTCCGGATCGCAAATCAGGCGGTAGTCGTTCGCACGCACCTCACGGATGTGGCGGCTGACCTCGTCGGAGGGCACGCGATAGGCGTGCAGCACGTCGCCGAAGAGCCGGACGGCGGTCTCGATTTCCGTCGGAACGACAACCTCGGCTCCGGCCTCGTGGAGCCGGTCAACGTCGTCCAGGAAATCGGCCCGAGCGATAATCTGCAGGGTCGGGTTTTCGTAGGCTGCGGTGTGTACGGTGCGGACGGTTGCCTCCCGGTCGTTGATGGCAACGACGCACAGCTTGGCGTGCTCGACGCCGGCCACTTCGAGCACATGCGGCCGGGTTGCATCGCCGTACACGGCGTTGATCCCCTCCCCGCGCGCTTCCTCAATCGACTGCGGGTTCAGGTCGACCACGATAAAGGGAATGCCCGCCCGCCGGAGGACTCGTGCCAGGCGCCGCCCGACCGGACCGTACCCGACGATAATCACGTGGTCCTCGAGCTTCGGTACTTCCTCATCCGGAAGTTCCGCCGAGGTGAGCGGGCCGAAGACGTCCTGTGCCGCGGTGCCCAGGCGCCCACCGAGGCTGGCCATGAAGGGCGTCAGCAGCATGAGTAGAACCGTCGTTGCGATGAACACCTGCTGGCCTTCGACGCCGAGTCCCATCGGGGTAAGGCCGACCTCCCGCCCGGCGATGTCGAGCACGAAGGAGAACTCTCCGATCTGGGCCAGCATCAGTCCGGACGCGGCCGCGATTCGGAGCGGCATCTTCATGATAATGAGGGCCGCCGTGGTGATCAGCAGCTTCAACACCAGGACGACCGCCGCGGCACCCAGGACGAGGGGCCAGGCGTCCAGCAGCACCTGAACGTCGAGCAGCATACCGACGGACACGAAGAACGCCGCGTTGAACACCGTCCGTAGCGGCAGCACCTCGCTCAGTGCCTGGGTGGCGTACGGGCTTTCACTCACGATCAGGCCGGCCAGGAAGGCGCCGAGGGCGAGGCTCACGTCGGCAAGTCCCATGATCCATGCGATCAGGAAGCAGAGCGCGACAACCGTCAGTAGAAAGAGCTCCGTGCGACGCGTGGCGGCGACGCGGGCGAGGATGGGCGGCACGATCTTCCGGGCGAGCACGACGACGATCGCGATGAGCCCGAGCGCTTTTCCGAGGGTCAAGAACAGGTCGAGGGTGGACCCTTCACCGCCTCCGAGAAGGGGAACCAGTAGCACCATCACGATAATCCCGAAGTCCTGAAAGATCAGAATGCCGAGGCCGCTCTGCCCGACGGGCGAATCCGTTTCCCCGCGATCCGACAGCAGGCCGAGGACGATGGCCGTGGAAGAAAGGGCCACCAGCCCGCTGGTGAAGAGGGCCGACCGCCAGTCGACGCCGAGCGCCAGGCAGATGCCGGTTACGACCGCCATCGTCGTGAAGACCTGCAACGCACCGCCGCCGAGGACGAGCCGCTTGATGCGCGACAGCTTGTCGAGGCTGAACTCGATACCGATCGTGAAGAGCAGCAAGATGACGCCGATCTCCGCGAGCGTGTTCACCAGCTCGAGGTCGTCGACGAGGCCCAGGGCACTCGGGCCGATGATAACGCCTGCGATCAGGAAGCCCGCGATCGGCACCAGTTTCAGGCGATAGCACAGATAGGCAATTCCGACGCTGACGGCAGCCAGAATCGTGATCTCGCCAAAGCCCGGGGGCATGGCACCAGCAGCGAGGACGGAGTAGAGCACGTTGAGAAGGCGATCGATGAACGAAGAAAGCCCCCACGGCAGCCGTGGAGCGTGCCGTGGGAGCGACGTGCGCGGTTCAGATAGACATCGGGGCCGGCGAGGAAAACAACCGGCGGTCGAGGGCTAAATCATTACCATCAGGGCCGCGAAGAGGGCCCCGAGGCCGACCATCGTAATGCCGATCGCCCGCAACTTTGACGCGGCGAGCGCCGTGCTGGGTCGGTCGTCCCGGTCACTCAGGTAGATGCTCGCGGCAAAGAACCCCGTACCTGCCATGACGATCAACCCGGCTGTTCCATAGATCCAGTTGATGCGGAACAGGAAAACGGCTACCGTCGCCACGGTAGCGGCGATCATGATGCCGATGGAGACGCGTGGACTCATATCAATGCGTGCAGAATGTCAGCGCAGGGAAGGAAGGACGGTCCGTCCGGGCTACTTTTTTTCAACCGAAACGGACTGGATCGTGTCGCCGCCTTCGATGTCGTCCACGACCGATTTCCCGGACACAACCTTACCGAACACGGTATGCTTCCCGTTCAGGTGCGGCTGCGATTCGTGGGTGATGAAGAACTGGCTTCCGTTGGTGTTGGGGCCGGCGTTGGCCATGGAGATGACCCCGGCGTCGTGCGTCAGCGGGTTGCCGTCCAGCTCGTCGTCGAACGTATATCCGGGCCCGCCGCGTCCGGTCCCGGTCGGGTCGCCGCCCTGCACCATGAAGTTCGGAATCACTCGATGAAAGGTGACGCCGTCATAGAAGCCTTCCCCGGAAAGAAAGACGAAATTGTTGACGGTCTTCGGCGCATGCTCCGGGTACAGCTCAAGCTCGATTTCCCCCTTGTCCGTCTCAAGTGTCGCCGCATACACAGCGTCGTCGTCGATCTGCATCTCGGGCGGAGAATCCCACGTCTGGTGGTCGGCCATAAATCGCAGCGGGTGTTCGGTAAAAGTCCGTTTCGAAGGTGTCGGTACGTGAAAGCCAACCGGCGAAAGTTGTTCGCCCCGGTATTTTCGTTAGCGCGTTGGGGTGTTGGATCGTTTGTTCGTTGGCTCGTTGGCTCGTTGGCTCGTTGGATGTTCTGAATTGGGGATTGCGTATTGGGAATTGAGGATTCGGCATGACCGACCGCTGAACCTTTAACCCGAAACGCTGAACCTAAAACCCTGAACCCTGAACCTTGAGCTAAACTAATGCCTTGTTTCCCCCTGGCCGTAGACGACGAACTTTTCGGTGGTCAGCGCCTCGAGGCCCATCGGGCCGTATGCGTGCAGTTTCGTGGTGGAGATACCGATCTCTGCGCCGAGACCGAGTTCGCCGCCGTCCGAGAATCGTGAGGAGGCATTCACCAGGACGACGGACGCATCGACCGTCCGAACGAATCGCCGGGCCGTGGGCAGGTCGTTCGTCACGATCACCTCGGTGTGGTTGGAGCCGAAGTGCGCGATGTGGCCCATGGCATCCTCTGTGTTGGATATTACGCGGACGGCGAGCACCAGGTCGAGGTACTCGGCGGCATAGTCGTCGTCCGTTGCTGCGGGTACATCCGGCAGGATCTCCCGGGTGCGCGAGCAGCCGCGAACCTCCACACCGGCGGCCGACAGGCGCTCCATCGCTCGCGGGAGGAATGACTCGGCGACGTCTTCGTGCACGAGCATCGTTTCCAGGGCATTGCAGACGCTCGGGCGCGACGTTTTCCCATCCATCAACAGGTCCTCTGCGATATCGAAATCCGCCGCCTCATCGACGTACAGGTGGCAGACGCCCTTATAGTGCTTGATCACCGGGATACGGCTCGTTTCGTCCACGAAGCGGATCAGGCTTTCCCCACCGCGTGGGATGACAAGGTCGAGATGCTCGTTCAGGGTCAGCATTTCGCGCACGGCGTCGCGGTCGATCGTCGGCACGAGCGTGACGGCGGCCGGCGGCAGGTCTTCGCTCTCCAGTGCTTCGTGGAGGGCATGGGCGACGGCCCGGTTGGAGTGAATGGCTTCCGATCCGCCCCGTAGAAACACAGCGTTGCCCGCCTTGAAGCATAGCCCGGCGGCGTCGGAGGTGACATTGGGGCGGGACTCGTAGATCATTGCGATGACGCCCAGCGGGATCCGCATTTTCGCCACCTCGATGCCGCTCGGCCGCTTTGTTGTGCCGGACATCTCGCCGATCGGGTCGGGAAATCCGGCCACGTCGCGCAGGGCATCCGCCATCTTCTCGATACGCTCCGGCGTCAGAATGAGCCGGTCGATCATGGCGTCGGAGAGCCCGTCGGCGCGGGCGCCCTCCACGTCGGTTTCGTTGGCGGCGACGATGGCGTCGGTGCGATCGATGAGCGCGTCGGCCATGCGCCGAAGCGCGCGATTCTTACGGTCCGTGGAGAGGGTGGCAATCTCTCGGGCCGCGGCGCGGCAGTTGGTGGCCAGGTCGCGGATGGAAACGGACTCGGTCGCAGTCGGAGACGGCATGGCGGCTCGGGCGTCATGTAGATCATGTGAACGGATGTGTCTGTACGACCGCATCGCCGTTTTATTCCCTCCGGACCAACCGGCGGACCGAAAGCGTGACCAGGCTCGGCATTATTTACGCAGCACGAGGTCGTCGCGGTGAATCACGTAATCCGTCGGGTTGGCGCCCGACCCCAGGATATCCGGCACCTCGTAGCTTTGCGCTCCGCGAATCCGTCGCAGGTCGTCGCTGCCGTACTGCGTGACGCCTTTGGCGATCGCTTTGCCGTTTGCGACGATGTCTACCGCGTCGCCCCGGGCGAACCTGCCGGTTACGTCGACGATGCCGGAGGGCAGCAGAGATGCGCCCCGCTCCGTCAGGGCCCGGGCGGCTCCGGCGTCGATTACCACCCGTCCGGCCGACGGCAGAGCGTGGAGCATCCAGTGCTTGCGGGCCGGCAACGGGGAGGTCGATCGTTTGAACAGCGTTCCCCGGACCGTTCCCTCCGACAGGGCGTCGAGCGGTTCGGTGGTGCGCCCGTTCACTAGTACTGTATTGACACCCCGCTGGGTGGCTTTCTCGGCCGCCTGCAGCTTCGTCCTCATGCCGCCGGTCGAAACCCCGGGCGGGGCGGATCCCGCCATCGCCAGAATCTCCGGGTCGATCGTCTCGACGACCGGCACGAGCGACGCATCCTCATGAGTGCGCGGGTCGGCATCGAACAGGCCGTTCACGTCGGAGCAGATGATCAGCAGGTCGGCATCAGCCAGAACGGCGACGTAGGCGGCGAGGTTGTCGTTGTCACCGACCCGGAGTTCCTCGGTAGCCACGGTGTCGTTCTCGTTCACGACGGGCAGGACACCCATCTCGAGCAGCTCGGACAGCGTGTTCTGCGCATTCACGTACCGGTTGCGCCGCTGCAGATCATCGTATGTTAGAAGCATCTGCGCACAGGGTGCGTCGAACAGGCGACTCCAGTGCCGCATCAGCCGCGACTGGCCGATGGCGGCGTACGCCTGTTTCTGGGGAATGGTCAGCCGCTCCGCGGGCGGCGCGGCCGGGTCGGTCGAAAGGCCGGCGGCGACGGCGCCGGAGGAGACGAGGATCACGTCCTGCCCGTGCCGGCGATGCCGCTGGATGAACTGCGCGATCCCGAGCAGGTGCGTCGTGCTGCAGCCGCGACCGTCCGGCGCAACCAGCCGGCTGCCGACCTTGATGACGGCACGGGACCAGGATGGGGCGGGTGCGAAGGCGTGTGAATTCAAAACTCCGGGCTCAGGATTCAGAGGTAGACGTTCGACGCTCCGGGGCCGCGCCGGGTTGTAGATGGGGCCGGGTTGTAGATGGGGATGTCGATGCGTTCCTTGAGGTCGGCAGGTATCCGCGTAATGCTTTCCTCCGTTTAACTCCCGAATCCGTGCCCACGCTTCGTTCTGTCGATATCATCCAGCCACCGGGTCAGGAGCCGATCGTGATCCCGGACAACGACTTCGAACTGATCGACCACTGGCAGGTCGACACGACGACCGGGCGGCACTGGACGCATGTCGTCCTTCGGTCGGCACAGACCGAGGCGTTTACCGACTGGGTCAATGATAACGCGGGAGAGAGCGTGAGGATCGTGTGGCACGTCGTCGAGGCCACCCATCCCCGGATTCGGATGGAGGAGAATGACGACGAGGACGACGAGGACAACGGGAAGACGAGCCGCATTGACCGGGAAGAGCTGTATCAGTATGCCCGCGAGGCGGTGGGCGTGACGACGGCGTACATGGTGATGGTTCTCTTGTCTACCGTCGTCGCGGCGGGAGGCATGTTGCGCGACAGCGTCGCCGTCGTGATCGGCGCCATGATGATTGCGCCGCTCATCGGGCCGAACATCGCGCTGGCGCTCGGGACGACCCTGGGAGACATGCGGCTGCTGCGGCGGGCCGTCACCGTCAACCTGGCCGGCGTATCGCTGGCGCTGCTGATGTCGGTGGTTCTCGGCGCGTTCGTGACCATCGATCCGACCATTCCCGAGCTTGTCTCCCGCACGGATGTGCACATGGCCGATGTAGCCCTTGCGCTGGCGGCGGGAGCCGCCGGTGCACTGGCCGTGACGCGTGGCGTGTCGACCGCTTTCGTGGGCGTGATGGTGGCCGTTGCACTTCTTCCCCCGCTCGTCGCCTGCGGCCTCTTCCTCGGTTCGGGCGACACCGCGCTCGCCGGAAACGCCGCGCTGCTGACGCTGACGAACGTCGTGTGTATCAATCTGGCCGGCGTCTCGACCTTCCTTCTGCAGGGTGTGCGTCCCCGGCACTGGTTTCAGGTCGAGAGGGCCCGCGCATCGACGCGCGTGGCGATCACGCTCTGGATCAGCCTTTTGATCGTCCTCGGCGGGCTCATCTGGCTGCTTCGCTGACCCACCGGCTCGACGGCCCGCGTCTACGATGCGTTCATCACGTCAATCACCGCCTCTCGAAGGCGCGGGCTCGCACCGTTTCGCAGGTAGACGATGATTTCGCCCCGCTGAAAGACGATCCGGGCGTAGTCCGATCGCCGGTACGCGATGCGGCGGGCGTCGGCGGGTGTGTCGTGCGTGCAGGCGGTGAATCGGGCCGAGCGGGCCGTAACGACGGCGGTGCATTCGTTTGCACCGTTGCGGGGGTCGGCTTCGCCCTGATTTACGACGGAAATGTCGTGCTCTTCGAGAGCGCCGACTAGGTCGTCGACCGTAAACGGATCGGTCATCGGGGCGGCGAGCAGAAAAAGGGACAGCAGTACGATCAAAATGAAAGCGGCGATTCCTGTCGGCGGCGATGCGAAAGGGGAAGGGCGTTGAAGCGTCAGGCCGTGGACGGGCGGGCCGTTCGTAGGCTGGGTTCGGGAAGCCCGCGCTGAACGAGGACGGCCATGAAGAGCATGGCAAAGGCCCCGCTAATTGTGTTGCTGACGTAGCCGATTTGACCGTATCCGATCCCGGCGAGGAAGCTGCCGACGCCGAAGCCGGCCTGCCCGACGCTCATGGCGAGGCCCATCAGGAGCCCGCGTCGATCGTCGGGGACGAGAGCAGTGAGCAGGGACTGTAGCGGGCCGATCCGGATGCCGACGCTTGCCATGGCCAGGAAGAAGAGGAGGGCGGCCATCCAGAAGCCGTCGATGGTATACGGCGCAATCAGCATAATCAGTCCGAGCGCGACGGACGCCCACACGACGAGCGGTTTTCGTCCGATCTCGTCGGACAATCGTCCAGCCGAGGGCGCGGCAATGATGTTCGCGACGCCACCAATGGCGAAGAGGAGGGCGACCTCGTAGCCGGTCAGTCCGACCGTCGACTCGAGCCAGGAGGGGAGGAATGTCGTGAACAGGCCGAAGCCGGCGAACATGAGGGTGTACGAGCCGACGGCGGCGATGACGGGCCCGTCCAGCACGTCCATGTATTTGCGCGCGACGCGCCGCGGGGTCAAGCGTCCCCGGTCCAGTTCGGTGTCCGGTTGCGGCACGTACCGCCAGATCATGAATGCCGCGAGTGCCATCGTGATGGCGAAGAGGAGGAACGGCCAGCGGTAGCCGAAGTCGGTGGCGAGGATCTTTCCGATCGGAACGCCCGCGACCTGTCCGAACGCGGTGCCGCTCATGATCCACCCGTTCGCCCAACCGCGGCGCTCGTAGGGGAAGTAGTCGCCGACGTACGCGATGCTCCCTCCGCTCAGCATGCCGCCGCCGATTCCGGCGAGGATCCGCATGAAGATGAGCAGCTCGTAGTCGGCCGCCACCGTGTGGAAGACGAGCGTGATCGACATGAGCACCGTGCCGCCGAGGAGAATGTTGCGGCGGCCAACGCGGTCTGATGCCGGTCCGGTGATGAGGGCCGAGATCCCAAGCGCGACGGCATACGACGTGAGCAGCATGCCCCGCCAGAACTCGTTCACGCCCAGCGTTGCCTCAATCTCCGGCAGGATCGGCACCATAATGATGAGCTGACTGCTGGCCGAAAACATCATCAGCCAGAGCGCAGCCAGGATCAGCGTGGTGTTGCCGGGAAGCTCACGTGTGGTGTCACGCGAAGCCGATCGGGAATCGGACGAGGACGACACAAGGAGAGAGAGCTATGGAGGAGGGACAGAGAGAGTCCGTCGTGCCATTCGCGTCCCACCTACGGACGCCCCACAAGTCAGGTTCTCCACCAGGCGGGGATGAAGGAGCGAGCCGGCCCACCTCGGAAGCCGTCGGCGGTAGCGCGAGAACACACTCTCTTTAACACGGGATCACACTCTCTTCACGTCCGCCGGGCCTGGCATGAACCCCATGTGAGTGACGCATGAACAAACGCGGAAGAGCGCCCCATTAACGCAGGGGTAACGCCGGGTTAATCGTCACGTAACACTGCGGCGTTATCGTCTGATTGGTCATCTCGCGGACGGCGGTCGCGGTGCGTCTGCCAAGCGCGCGCGGGCCAGCACCGGGAACCGGTGGGCTCGAACCTTGGCCGGGTTCGAGCCCGATCCGCGAGCTTCTCCCGGATGCAAGACGAAGTTCGTCCGCGCGACGGTGACCGAATACTCGCGACCGGCGAGTTGAGGCGGCGATTGGAGGCACGATGTACGATCGTCGCTGCGCGCTCTCAATCTGTTCGGAATATACGGGTTCTTACATGCTACCATTGTCTCGATTGCGGGTCGCTTTTGCGACCATGTTTTTCTGCGCCATTCTCGGCGCGATCCCTGTGCTCGCTCAGGACACGGGATCCATCTCCGGCGTTGTCGTCGACAACGCCAACGGGGAAAGCCTCCCCGGTGCGAATGTCTCCCTTGCCGGAACGACGACCGGTACGGCAACCGATCTCAACGGACGCTACACGCTGAAGGGACTGCAGCCGGGTGCCTACGACGTCGTGTTCAGCTTCGTGGGGTTCCAGAAGAAAACGATCACGGGCGTAGAAGTCGAGGCCGGCGAGACGACGTCGCTGGACGTAACGCTCGCCGAGCAGACGGCACAGCTTGACGAGGTCATTGTGGAGGCAGAAGCCTCTCGCTCCTCCGAGGCCGGACTGTTGAAGCAGCGCGCCCGCGCAGCGTCCGTCAGTAACGCGATCGGTGCGGAAGAAATCAGCCGTGCGGGAGCCGGCAACGTCGCCGACGCGATGAGCAAGGTGACGGGGGCATCGATCGTGGAAGGAAAGTACGTAAACGTTCGCGGCCTGCAGGGCCGGTACGTGCAGACGCAGCTCAACGGATCGAGCCTGCCGAGCACCGATCCCGACGGCGAAAGTGTTGCGCTCGACCTTTTCCCCTCGAACCTCGTCGAGAACGTCGTAACCTCGAAGTCCTTCACCCCGGACAAGCCGGGCAACTTCACCGGTGGTGCCGTGAACGTGTCGACGAAGTCGTTTCCGAGCGAGTTTTTCTTCAACGCGTCCATTTCCTCCTCCTACAACAGCGCCGTCGGGCTGAACGGAACGGTGCTGCAGCCGACGGGCGGCCTCGAATCCGTTCCCTCTGTCGTCGGCGACGAAATCCCGACGCTCTCAGCCGCGTTCAACGATGAGCAGGCGGCACAGCGGCTGAACGACGTGACCAGCGCCTTCGGAACGAAAATCGCCCCCGTCACGGCGGATGCCGTCGTGAATCGCAGTGGAGAGGTCTCGTTCGGCAATCAGTTCACCATCTTTGACGACCGTGCGATCGGCGTCATCGCCTCGGCGTCCTACGACCGCTCGTACAGCGGGTACACTGATGGCAAGACGGCGCGCTTCCAGCAAACGGCGACCGACGTCGAAGAGCTGCAGGCGACGGCCCGATTCGACGAAACGCAGAAGGGCACGCAGACCACGCAGTACGGCGGTCTGTTCGGCCTCTCGGTTCAGCCAAACCCGCAGAATGAGATCGGCGCCCAGATCCTGTACAACGCGAATAACGAGGAAACAGCTCGTTTCGACACCGGATTGCTGCCCCGGGATCAGCTCCCCGGCACCTTCCAGACGCGCACGCTTCAGACGATCGAACGGTCGATTCTATCAGGCGAGCTGAACGGTTCGCATCAGATTGGGGAAGGAAAACGCCCGGTCCGGATCGAGTGGAAGTCGTCCCTCTCGGAAGCGAAACGGGATGAGCCCGACTTCCGGGTCTTCTCGAACAACTTTGAGGTATCGGGAAGCGACACGACGTACTCCATCGTCCGCTCGGTCTACAATCCGGCCGTGTCCCGTTACTTCCGGACACTGAACGAGCAGATTTTTGCCAACAACCTCTCGGTTGAGTTTCCGCTCTCCACGGCGACCGTGAAGGTCGGAGGCGCCTATAACTTCAAGGAGCGCGAATATGAAGAGCGTCGCTACGACCACGTCGAGGACCTCACGTCCGTCGCCCGCTATCAGGGCGACCCGAACCGGTACATCACCGACCAGGCCGGACTCATCGGGGAGCAGAACGGACTGAATCGGTTCGGTACGTACATCGAGGACCAGTTTCAGCTCGACAATAACTACGATGCTGAGCAGACCGTCGGTGCCGGCTTTGCGATGGTCGATCTACCGATCCCGGGACTCTCCGGCGTCAAGTTTATTGGTGGCGCCCGCGTCGAGTATACCGACCAGTCGATCGTCACCGCCGCGGACACTGAGGGCAACTTTGACCAGCTCGACATTCTCCCGTCCGCAAACGTTGTCTGGGCGCTTCAGGACAATATGAATGTCCGCGCCGCCTACGGTCGGACGATCGCCCGCCCGACGTTCCGAGAGTTCACGCCGGCGATCACGTTTGACTTCATCGGGGATTACATCGTCCGCGGAAATCCCGACCTCGACCGCACAACGGTCAACAACGTCGACCTGCGCTGGGAATGGTTCGTACGTCCCGGCGAAGTGGTGTCTGTGAGCGGTTTCTTCAAACAGATGGACGGACCCATCGAACGGACGATCGACCCGACGGCGACGTCCAACGTCACGGTGACCTACGAAAACAAGGACGAAGCCGAAGTCTTCGGCGTCGAAATCGAGGCCCGGAAGCGTCTCGACTTCCTCCACGAATCGCTTCAGTACTTCCAGATCGGAGGAAATCTGACCCTGACGCAGTCGTCCGTGACCCGTGACTCGCTTGAGATCGTGGCGATCGGAGGGTTTCGCGACAACCCGTCCGACACCCGCCAGCTCCAGGGCCAGTCGCCCTACATCGTCAACCTGAACGCCGGGTACGAGAATCCCGAAAGCGGGACGAGCATCAACGTTTTCTACAACCGCTTCGGCGATCGGCTTGACACGGTGACGCGAAATGGGGTCGACCTCTACGAACAGGGACGCAACGTCGTCGACATCCTGGCCTCGCAGCGGCTCTACCAGGGGCTGACGTTCAAGGCGTCCGTCAAGAATCTGCTGGACGAAAACGAGGTCATCTCACAGAGCTTTCGCGGCAACGAATTCGTCAACGACATCCGTCCACTCGGGCGAAGCATTTCGCTCGGAGTATCCTACGACTTCTAACGGCACGGATCTGCTGCACCTGTGAGTCGGCCGCGCGATGGCGATGCCTTCCGCGACCGACTCACACGAGATGTACCCGCAGGGATGGACCGGCGACGGTCCGTCCCTTCGGTGGTTCAAGAGGGTATGTTACGGAATCATCATCCACCCTCTTCGCTTGCGCGCTGCATTTTCTCATACAACGTTTGCATCATGCAAAAGACAGACACGACTCAGAGTCCGTGGTCGAATGCACTACGGCTCCTCGCTCTCTTTCTCATCATCCCTGCCTTCGTACTGGCCGGGTGCGATAGCAACGACAACGGCGGTGAAGAGCCTCCTCCTGGTAACGGCGGCGGCAATGGCGATCCGTTCACTGTGGAAGCGTACGACACGACCACGGTTGACGGTGAAGATGCCATTCGCGTGACGGACGTAGATCAAGGCGGCATCGGCTACGTCGACGAAAACGGCGACGCAGTCACGGATATCACGTGGTCCAGCGACTTCGTGTACATCCTCGAAGAGTACATTTTCGTAAACGACGGGCAAACGCTCAACATCGAGCCGGGCACCGTCATCAAGGGTGCGCCGGGTTCCGGTGAGAACGCCACGGCTCTCGTCGTCGCGAACGGCGGAACGATCAACGCCGACGGCAACCCTGGAAGCGACGATCCGTCCACGGCCGATCCGATCATCTTCACCGCTCAGGCCGATGATGGTAGCGGACTCGGGCGCGACGTGCGTGGACAGTGGGGTGGCATCATCATGCTCGGTGACGCGCCGCTGAATACGGTTCCTGGAACGCAGACGGTTGAAGGCATCAGCCTCGCCGACGATGACAATCGCGACGAGTATGGTGGAAGCAACGCCGGCCACAACGTCGGTACCTTCCGCTTCGTCCAGATTCGCCACAGCGGCGCCCAGCTCGGTGCCGGTGATGAGATTCAGGCCCTTACGCTCGGTGGCATCGGAAACGGCTCCACGATCGAGTATGTCGAAGCCTTCGCCAGCTCGGATGACGGCTTCGAATGGTTCGGTGGCACGGTCAACACCCGCTACCTGATCGCCGCGTTCAACGCGGATGATTCGTTCGACATGGACCAGGGCATGCAGGGGAACCACCAGTACTGGCTCGGTATCCAGTCGCCCGTCGAAGCCGGTCGTATCGCCGAGATGGATGGCGGAACGGATCCGGAAGACGGCACCCCGCTCGCCTCGCCGAAGGTGTACAACGCCACGTACATCGGCATCGGCCCGGGCGCCAACGCTCAAGGGGACAACAACAGCCCCTTCCTCATCCACCGTGACAACAATGCCACGTCGTATTACAACTCCGTCTTCGTCGAAGGCGGCCGCGACGCAGGCCTGCAGGTGGAAGACCTGGCCTCCGGCGCCGATAGCCGCGCCCGCCAGGAAGCCGGCGACCTGAACCACGAGAACAACCTGTGGTGGAACATCGGTCCGAACTGGGATCCGGGCGCCACGGTCGACCCGACCACGTTCGAGGACATCATCCAGCTTACCACGGATGATCAGGGCAACGAGATCAACCCCAGCTACCGGGATGACCTCGCACAATACCTGCGCGACAACGGCAACCAGCTGCTCGAGAACTCCCCGGTTGTGAGCGTAAGTCGCGATGCCGGTTCCAATGGCTTGAACCCGCTTGCTGCGGGCGATGCCACGTCGGGTGCTCCCGCACCGGATGCCGCGAATAACAACTCCGGCGCCAACGGCCAGCTCGACGACACCGGCTATTACGGTGCGTTCGACTCCAGCAACAACTGGGCGAAAGGCTGGTCGCTGCTCGATCAGAACGGATACTTCAACTAAGCCTGCTACCTGTGTAGCACGGTTGATGTATTCCGTGTGACCAGTACGCCGGGCTCTCTGCGGGGAGCCCGGCGTTGCTGTGTCGCCCTCCCTCCAAGGTCTCCGGTTCCACCGAACCGGGCCGACCGGGAGGCGGGCGCAGGCTCATCGCTCCCCCGTTCGCCTACGCGAACGCAACGGTGATCCGGCGCTCGTCCCCCGCAGCGATGCTGCACGCAGGGCCGGCGAGTCCCACGCTCCCCCACACCTGCTCACGATCCTGACCCCCCACTGGCATCCTCATGTTTCCCCCCACCATGCTTCTGGCCCTTCTCTCCGGGTCTCGACGAGGCCTTTTCGCCCTTTCGGTTTTCCTTCTTGCCACAGCGACCGCCCCTTCCTCTGCCCAGACCACGTACGAATCCACGACCCATCGCGGTCAGCCGGCGGTGGTCGTCACTGGCGGAAGCAACGGCATCGAGCATCCGGATCAGGGAACGGATGTGACCTGGTCATCCGACACCGTCTGGATTCTCGACGGTCTCGTCTTCGTGAATGAAG
>NZ_DAXETW010000069.1:0-43626 GCF_051155795.1 Longibacter sp. | reverse complement strand
TCCTCGCTCCCATCGTTTCACCCTTCCGCCGCATATGGCAGACGCAGTTACGCCCCGCGAAGAAGACTATTCGCAGTGGTATCTCGACGTCGTTCGCAACGCGAAGCTGGCCGAAAACTCGCCGGCCCGCGGATGCATGATCATTCGTCCCAACGGCATGGCGCTGTGGGAGAACATGCGTGAGGCGCTCGACGGGATGTTCAAGGCCACCGGCCACGAGAACCTCTATTTCCCGATCTTCATCCCGGAGCGCTTCATGGCCCGTGAGGCCAAGCACGTGGAGGGCTTTGCGAAGGAGTGCGCCGTCGTCACGCACTCGCGCCTGACGACGAACGAGGACGGCGACCTTATCCCGGATCCGGAGTCGAAGCTGGGCGAGAACTACATCGTCCGTCCGACCTCGGAGACGATCATCTGGGACACGTACTCGAAGTGGATCCAGTCGTACCGCGACCTGCCGCTGCTCTATAACCAGTGGGCCAACGTCGTCCGCTGGGAGATGCGGCCGCGCCTCTTCCTCCGCACCGCCGAGTTCCTCTGGCAGGAGGGTCACACGGCGCACGCGACGGAGGACGAGGCCATCGAGGAGGCCGAGCGCATGCTGGACGTCTACGCGACGTTCGCGGAGGAGTACATGGCGATGCCGGTCATTCGCGGGCGGAAGACGGAGAGCGAGCGCTTCCCCGGCGCGGTGGACACCTACTGTATCGAGGCGATGATGCAGGACGGCAAGGCGCTGCAGGCGGGCACGAGCCACTTCCTCGGGCAGAACTTCGCGAAAGCGTTCGAC
Organism: Longibacter sp.; assembly: GCF_051155795.1. NCBI lineage: Bacteria > Pseudomonadati > Rhodothermota > Rhodothermia > Rhodothermales > Salisaetaceae > Longibacter > Longibacter sp. The sequence continues at coordinate 42,836 of NZ_DAXETW010000069.1, read as the reverse complement.
ACCACGTTCACGAACGAGGACAACGAGGTCGAGCACGTCTGGGCCACGTCCTGGGGCGTATCGACGCGCCTCGTCGGCGGACTCGTGATGACGCACTCGGACGATCAGGGGCTCGTGCTGCCGCCGAAGCTGGCGCGGGATCAGGCGGTCATCGTGCCGATCTACTTCAACGACGATCAGCGCGCCACGGTGCTGAAGGAGGCCGAGCGGATCAAGCAGGAGCTGGCCGACGCCGGCGTCCGTGTGAAGCTCGATGCCGATGACAATCAGAAGCCGGGCTGGAAATTCGCCGAGTACGAGCTGCAGGGCATCCCCGTCCGCCTCGCCATCGGCCCGCGCGACGTCAAGAACGAGAACGTGGAGGTCGCCCGCCGCGATACGAAGGAGAAGAACATCGTGCCGCAGGAAGGCATCGCGGAGCGGGTCAAGACGATGCTGGACGACATCCAGACGTCGCTCTATGAAACCGCGCTCGCCCGCCAGGAGGAGATGACGACGACGGTGGACGACTATGACACGTTCAAGGAGGTCCTCGAAGAGAAGGGCGGCTTCATCCGCGCGCACTGGGACGGCACCGCCGAAACGGAACAGCGCATTCAGGATGAGACGAAGGCCACGATCCGCTGCATCCCGCTCGATCAGGAGGAGGAAGAAGGCGAAGACATGATCACGGGCAAACCGTCGAAAGGCCGGGTCCTCTTTGCAAAAGCGTACTGAGTCTGGTTCAAGGTTCAGGGTTCATAACCTGTTTGGCGGATGCATCGCAAAAAAGCAAGCGCAGCCGTCTCAACCTATTCATAGGCCTGACGATTATTTTGTTCGCACACGGTGCGCGAGATCAACAAGGCCTCGTGTCGCGAGCATCGCGAGGACCGACCGTGGGGAGGTCCGTACCGTTGGATGGCCGAAGGCTGTCCGCCAAACAGGTTGTCAAGGTTCAGAGTTCGGGGGGAGCCTTTCGCCGAGCGGGTGCGGATCGAACACCTTAGCACCCGAACGCCTCAGTAGCGGAACACCCGAAAACCTCAGCCCCCGAACACCTCAGCCCTTCATGTCCGAGCCTGCTGACCAGTCCTGCATGAACTGCGGGTCGCCGCTGCGTGGGCCGTACTGTTCGCGGTGCGGTCAGGAGAACGGCGAGCGGATCGGGCCCCTGCACGAGTTGCTGGCGGACGTTCTGGACGAGCTGTTCTCGGTGGACGGCCGGCTCTTCCGCACGATCAAGCACCTGCTGACCCGCCCTGGCGCCCTCACGGCGGCGTATCTCGGGGGACGGCGGGCGCCCTATCTTCGCCCCTTCCGGCTGTTCGTTGTGTCGGGCATCCTTGTGCTGCTCGTCACGAGCCTCGGGCGTACCCTGACCGACTCGCGCGGCGTGCCGATGCTCAAACCGGCCGTCAACGTCGTTATTTCGGGAGACGAGATCCAGAGAATGCGCGCTGAGGCGGATTCCGTCCGTGCACGGGGAACCCTCGCGGCCTCGGTCGAGGCGGTTTTCATCGATGGGGCTGCAAAAGCAGGGGAAAACCCTGAACGCGTCAACCGGGTCTTTCAGGAGCGCCTGTCGATTCTTGCTGCGATGCTGCTGCCTGCGTTCGCCGGGCTCCTCCACCTCCTGTTTGGCGGCCGCTTCTATGCGGCACACGTGATCCATGCGCTTCACCTGCACGCCTTCCTGTTTATCCTCGCCAGCGCATACCTGAGCGTCACGTACGTTATCCGCGCGATCGACGCGACGCAGACCGCAAAGGTGCTGATCCCGCTTGCCGCGCTCACCACGGTCGGGACACTGCTATGGTACGGTTTCCGAAGTCTCCGCCGAGTATACGATCAACCATTCCGGACGACGCTGTGGAAAGGCGGTCTCCTGCTGGCAATAAACGGCATCGTCTTCGCCGCAGGCTTGGTCGTGTACCTGTTCGGCACCCTGATCCTGGCGTGAGCCGACAACGAGACACGGATGCGCCGAAGAGCAACCGCGAAACGTGCTGGCGTCGAATCTTTTTTGTACGTTACCGGTCCGTGACTGCCCAATCCGGCTGCATTCATGCCGCTGGGCACCCGCTCTGACTGCCGTTCGCCCGGTCTCCAGCCGTTCGCTCCATGAGTTCACCTCCCACATCGCCGACCGACCCGCCGGACGCCTCCACGGCGGACGGTTCCGATCGGTCCGAACGTGCCGAGGATGCCGCCTCCCGCAACCCGACGGTCAGGGATGGCGCAAAGCAACCTGCCTCAGAGAGACCGACACCGGACAAGGCGGCTTCCGAAACGCCAGCAATCGATGATCGGCCGGATGCGTCTCCGCAAGAGGAGCCGGGGCCGGGCGAATCGTCGCCGGATGAGCCACCAGATGGGTCGGCGTCTGATAGGCCGGCGTCGGATGCCTCGGACATCGCACCGTCGGCCGGAGTCAGCGACCCCACCGATCAGGGCACGACGGGGCCCACGACGGCCGACGACCTGAGGGCGATGGGTGACGCCCCGCCGCGGTCCGCCTGCGCCAATTGCGGGGCCCCGCTGGTCGGCCCCTACTGCTCGCAGTGCGGGCAGCGCGCCGCCGAGCGCATCGTTCCACTCCACGAAATGACGCAGGAGTGGGTCGAAGATCTGTTCGAGTTTGACCTCCGCATCTTCCGGACGCTGCCGACCTTTTTCTTTAAACCGGGACGGCTCACCAAGGAGTACGTTCGCGGCCGGCGCGTGCGATACGTGCGGCCGCTCCGGCTGTACCTGGTGGCGAGTTTTATTCTGTTCACGCTGCTCGCCTTCTCCGACCTCGCTACCGTCGACACCATCGACACCACGGCCGACGTTCCCGCCGTCCCTGACACGGCGGCGGCCACGGCCAACTTGTCCCCTGCGACCCTCGACAGCCTGGCCCGTGCTGCCCTTGAACGGCAGAGCGCAGACCCTTCGGCCCCGGCGCCGAATACCGACGGCAACACGCCCGAGTCGCCGCAGGGGCTGGATACGACCGCCGTGCTTCAGAGTCTCCAGAGCCTTGAAGGGCTCGGGAGCCTCGACCGGCTCGAAAACCTCGGTCAGGGAAACCCGCTCTCGGCAACCGACCGGGCTGCCATCGACTCGCTGACACAGGTGGCTCTCGCTCGGGCAACGCAGACGGCACGAAGCAGCACGGGCGACGCTGCGCGTGCCCCCGATCAAGGGCGCACCATGATGGCTCAGAAGGTCGCAGAAAACATCGACGTTAACATTTTCGAGGACCCGCAGCAGAACGCAGAGGCGCAAACATTTCTTCGTGAACGCATCGCCCGCACGATCGAAGACCCCAACTCGTTCGTGCGCGGCATGATCGACCGCGCGCCGTTCGTGATGTTCTTGCTGCTACCGATCTTCGCGCTCCTCCTCAAGCTACTCTATGCCCGGCGCGCCAAACTCTACGTGCAGCACCTGATTTTCGCGCTGCACTTCCACGCGCTCGCCTTCCTCGTCTTCGCTCTGGCGACGGGCCTGCTGATCACCGACTCGAACACGCTCCATGCGGTCGGCGCCTGGACCACGCTGTTTCCCTTTATCTATCTCTACATCGCAATGCACCACGTATACGAGCAGGGATGGGGGAAAACGTTCGTGAAGGTCATGATCCTGCTCGGAATCTACAACACCGTGATCGCCATTGCGCTCGTCCTGCTGGCCATCGCGAATTTTCTTCTTCTCTAAGCCGACATCGGCCGGGTACCTGTGTATTGCCCGGTGCTCCGGTGTAGGACAGGTGCTATGCTGGATCCGGCACCGGCTGGTCCCGTACGATGACGTGCCTTTCTTCCAACAGCATCTGCCTATCTGCGCGACCGATACGACTGCTTCCGTTTCTCCACTGACCTCCGTCTACTCGGGGACCGGCTGATCCCGGCTCCGGTAGCGCTGGAAGCTGCCCGCCCGGACCTGACCCGGCGGTTTCGCTCGCCGTTCTGCACCTGCTTCTCTACGGAATGCCACGTTTGTCCTATCGCCTGCCTCCGGTGACCGTCGTCACCCTTCTGGCCGGACTGCTTCTTTCTCTCCTCGCTTCCAGTGCGTCGGCCCAGACCGACGGCTTCGTGGCGGGCACGGTCAGCGACGCCACCGACGCGCCGCTGCCGGGCGTCACGGTCCTTGTCCAGGGAACCAACTACGGCACCGCGACCAACGAGGACGGTTACTACCGGATGACGCTTCCGGAAGGGCGTTATGCGCTGCGGTTCTCGGCCGTCGGATTCGAAAGCCGGTCGGACTCGGTCGTCATCCGGCGCGATGCCACCACCGAGCTTGATGTCACGCTCGCAACGTCCGTGGTAGAAATGGACGGAGTGACGGTGGAAGAAGACCGTGCCCCCGAGGAAGCGGGCGTGTACAGCGTCGATCCGGAGGACGTCCAGGCGATGCCGACCCCGTTCAAGGACGGATTTCGCGCCCTCAAGGTCGTGCCGGGCGTGGCCACGAATAACGAGCTATCCCAGCAGTATTCCGTGCGCGGCGGCGGATACAATGAGAACCTGATTTTTCTAAACGGCTTCGAGGTCTACATGCCGTTTCGTCCGCGGCAGGGGGAGCAGGAAGGCCTCGGACTGCTAAACCCGGACCTAGCGCAGTCGATCACCTTCTACACGGGCGGTTTCCCCGCGCGCTACGGCGGCAAGCTGTCGTCGGCACTGGACGTGCAGTATCAGTCGCCCGAGAACGAGCCCCTGCAGGGGTCGGCGTCGATTTCGACGCTCGACGCATCGATCCATGCAGGCTCCTCCACACTCGAAAACCGCTTCAGCTGGACGGTCGGTGCACGGCACGCCCAGCCGGGCCGCTTCTTCGGCACGCAGGACCTGAAGGGGGAGTACGACCCGCGCTTCAGCGACGTGCAGGGTGCGGCCACCTACCGCTTCGGCGGAGGCCATCAGCTGGAGGGGCTCGGCATCTATGCCGACCACACGTTTGAGTTGAATCCCAGCGAGCGGCGGACCTTCTTCGGCATCATCAGCCTCAACCCGGCGGTCGCCGACAATCAGTTCCGGTCGCTCTGGTCGGACCTCGACGGCGCCCGGACGGACGGGTACACCACCCGCTTCGGCGGCGCCAGGCTCCGTTCGCCACTCTCCGACCGGCTGGAGGTGACGCACGCGCTGGCCTACTACAGCACGACCGAGACGGAGAACTTTGACATCACCGGCGACGCCGACATCTACGAGGTGGATCCCACGGCCGGCGCCAACAACCCGGAGAACTATCGCCGCCTCAGCAACTCGGAGCACACCAACTTCGCCGACAACAGCGTTGACGTGGAGACGCTTACCGGACGGGGACGCTACACCTACAATCTTCCCCGCCACGCCATCGAGGCGGGATGGCACGTCCGGTCGCTCTACTTCACAGACCGGCTCAACGAGAAGACGATCATCGAGACCGGGCGAGGCGACGACTACCGGCGGATCGTGGTCGACAGCCTCAGCGACCGGGCCTCCTTCAACGAAATGCAGACCGGATTCTACGTGCAGGATGCCGTGGATGTGCTCCCCCGCGACGGCCAGCTCGTGGTCACGGGCGGCGTTCGAACCGATTACTATACGTTCAACGACGAGTGGACGGTGTCGCCGCGCCTGTCCGCCACGCTCAAGGTGAACGAGCAACTTACGCTCACCGGTTCGTGGGGCCTGTACCACCAGAAGCCCGTCTATCGCGAACTGCGCGGCTCGGCCGAGGCCTCTCCGTCCGTCCCCACCGGCGGCGTCATCGACGACCTGCTGAACCGAGACCTGAAGTCGCAACAGTCGTCGCAGTTCGTTCTCGGCGGCGAGTACTTCATCCCCTCGCTTCGCCTGTACGTCCGCACGGAGGCCTATTACAAGGACCTGTCGAACGTCATCAGCTACAGCATCGACGACATCCGGGTCGAGTACTCCGGGGAAAACGACGCGGAAGGGTACGTCGCCGGGTTCGACACCCAGATCCGGGGCGAATTCGTGCCCGGGCTGGAGAGCTGGTTCAACTACAGCTTTATGATGGCGCGCGAGCGGTTCAAGCCGGCCTTTCAAGATGCGTTCAATCAGGGCCTCGTCCCGCGCCCGACGGATCAGCGCCACACGTTTTCGGCGTTCGTTCAGGACTACGTGCCGGGAGACGACACCTGGAAGCTGCACCTTCGCGCCCTATACGGCAGCGGCCTTCCCTACACCCCGCCCGTCCCGGGACCGGATGTGAACGGGCAGCCGACCCGGCAGCCCGGCGACCGCATGTCGGAACGCATCACCGCCTACCGCCGCGTAGACATCGGCGCGACAAAGGAAATCACCGTCGTCAAGAACGGGATCGGGCGCACCCCCGTCCAGCTCGATCTCACCCTGGAGGTGCTGAACATGTTCGACATGGATAACACGGTCACCTACTCGTGGGAAGGCGACTGGACGCGCGTGCCGAAACGCCTCACGCCCCGCACGCTCAACGCCCGGATGCGCCTCACCTTTTAGGAAAAACACCGCGCCGGGCGGTCGGTGCCGATGGCCGGCTCCGGTGCTGCGGCTACGCCGTTTTGAGTCGGAATGCATTCCACGTGACGAGGGCACTGCTACCCGCCATGATGACAACGGCCGCGATCGGATGCAGTAGTCCGGCCACAGCCAGGCCCAGACCGACGGCGTTGTAGCCGAATGTCCAACCCAGGTTCTGATGGACGATGCCCCTCGTTCGGTGGGAGAGGTCAACCAAATCCGCAAAGACCGGCAGGTCCGGATGGTAGAGCGCGATGTCGGCCGCGTCGATCGATACGCCGGCGCCGTCAGTGCGGGCAATCCCGACGTCGGCCTCAGCAATCGCCGCAGCGTCGTTGATCCCGTCGCCCAGCATCGCCACGACCGCACCGTCATCCTGAAGGTGCCGGACATACCTGGCCTTGTTTTCCGGGGTGACGCCGGCCTGTACCTCGGTTTCCAGAGACGCTTCAAGTCGCCGACCCGCCGCTTCGCGGTCGCCTGTTAGCACACCGATGTGCAGTCCTCGATGGCGCAGCCGGTCCAGCGTCTGCGACGCTCCGTCGCGTAGCCGCTCCGTGACGATGATCACCCCGACCACCCGATTCCCCACAACGAGCATCATCGGCGTTCGTCCATCGCTAAGCGCCTCCGTCCAGCGTTCCTTCACGGTCGGCGGGACCCGAGCCGCGAGCCGCTCGACGACCCGCTCATTGCCGATTCCGACCGGAAGGGCATCCCCGGACTCGTGGCGCCATCGCCCGACGATCCCGCCGCCCGGAATGGTTTCCGCGTCATGGATGGTTGCCGCCTGCAGGTCCGTCGCGCGCTCCCGGATGGCGCGTCCAATCGGGTGATGACTCGTTTCCTCCAGGCCGGAGGCAAGCGCCAGAATCGCGTCTTCTGACCACGCTGCACGCGCCTTGGACGGCGACCCATCCATCGCGGTCATAGCTGACGCCCTCGTCCCGGTCACAGGCGCCGCGCATTCCGCGTAGACCTCCACCGACGGTGAGTCGACGGTCGTAAGCGTCCCGGTCTTGTCGAACACCACCGTGTCGACACGTGCGAGGTCCATGAGCGTCTCGCCGTCTCGCACGAGGACGCCGTCGCGCGCGCCTTCCCCGAGACCGACGACGAGCGTGAGCGGGATTGCGATGCCAAGAGCGCACGGGCAGGTGATGAGCACCACGCTGAGCGCGGTGTAAAGGGCTTTTTCGAACCCTGCGGCAACGTACCACCCGGCAAACGTCGCAAGCGCGAGAATAACGACTCCCGGAATCAGCACGCGCATGATCCGGTCGGTGATCTGCTGGATCCGGGGTGGGCGCTCCAGGGCACGACGCATCATCTGCTCCACCCTGGCGAGTCGCCGCTCCTCCCCGACCGCAACCGCCCGCACGACCAGCGCGCCGTCGACCGTGGCGGTGCCGGCGTACACGGACGCCCCGGGCGCGCGCACGGCCGGCCGCGCCTCGCCCGTGAGGCTGCTTTCGTCCACGTAGGCCCGTCCGTCTTCCACCACACCGTCGATCGGAATGACGTCGCCCGTGGCGACGCGGATGTGGTCCCCCGGCTCGATGGAGCCCGGACCCACGGGGCCCGCGGAGGGGTGAAGCCGCCGGTACGTGGCGTCCGGCACGTCAAGCAGGTGCCGCAGGACGGTTGTCGTCCGGCCCTTTGCGCGGGCCGTCAGGTACCGGCCCAGCGTGTAAATCGCCAGCAGCATGACGGCCGTTTCGATGTATACCGGGCCCGTGCCGCGGATGTAACTGAAGGCGCTGGCTGCGACGGCGCTCCCGGTTCCCAGCGCGAACAGAACGTGCAGAGAAAGCCGCCCGCGCCTTAGATCGGCAAGGGCGGAGCGCGCGACCGGAAGACCGAGAAGCAGCAGAGCGGGAATGGCGACGAGCAGGAGCACCCAGTGAGCGGTGCCCACCTCATGGTGCAGCGTCCGGAAGGCTCCCAAGCCGTACTCCGAGCTGATCGCGAGGCTGAGGACCATCACGAACGCGGCCATCAGCAGACCTGCGAAGACCCGGACCAGCAGCGCCTGCTGCCGTTCGTCTTCGAGCATGTGCCCGCTGGCCTCGGCCTCATCCAGCATCCGGCAGCCGTAGCAGCAGTATGATCCCGCCGAGGCATCCGACGATACCGGATGCTCCCCGACCGGCAGCCCGCAATGGTCGCAGTAGTCTGACATGGTGTCTCGCTGCCGTAGAATCCAGCACCCGGCTCCGGGCGATCGCGTGGGGGCTACAACCCGGATGCGGCGGCCAGATGCGACTCCGCTTGCGTTGCGTAGGTCAGGGCCCGGCGCGGGTTGGTTCCCGGCATGAGGCGGAGTGCTGTTGTCGTGTCGCTCGCCACCGCGCCGATCTCCATGTTTTCCGGTTGCACCAGCTCTTCCGCCGTCCACGGCTGCACGCGTCCGCCCGTCGCATCGCGGACGGTCTTGACCTCATCGGCGGTGACCTCCGAGGCGTCGTTTTCCCAGCTCTGTCGGACGTGCGTAATGACGGCGGCGATCTGTGCATCGCTGAGCTGCCCCCACGCCGGCATGTTGCCGTTGTACACGCTACCGCGCACCTCGACCTCCCCGATCATCCCGTGCAGGAGGATGCGGATGATCTGACCCTTGTTGTCCGTCACCCACCGGGCCCGGTTCAGCGGGGGAAAGGCTCCGCTAACGCCTTCACCGTTCGCCTGGTGGCAGTTCGCGCAGCGCGAGCTGTAGATCTGCGCACCGTCGACGTCCACCTCCTCCGGCACAGCACTGGTCGTGGCGACCGGCTTGGACGACTGCAGCCACGGATCCGGGCTGAAGTCGCCAATGTAGCTCCCCAGGTAGAAGGTACTGAAGAGGATCACCCCGAAAATCACCATCCACAGCCACATCGGCGGCGCTTCCATGCCCTCCGGGGGAAGCGGCTGCTCCCGGAAGAGCGGCGCCAGCATATCGATCGGTTCCGGCGAAGATTCCTCCCGTTGCGGCGCGGAGGCGCCGTCGTCGGCGGGGCGGTCGGCGGACCCAGGAGATGTTGCAGGATCGTCAGGCATGAGCGAGCGGGATAAGCATGAAATGGCACCGGTCGGAAACGGCTCTGGAGATCAGCCGCCGCGATTCTCTTCGAGCGGCTCCAGCCGGAGCGTCATCAGGTAGTCGTAGAGATAGAGCGCCTCGTCTTTCGCCACCACGACCTTGCCCTCGGGCGGGGCATACTCGGGGCTGATCGGCACCGTGACGTCCGATGGCAGCACGTTGCTCCGCGACTTCACCTCGAACATGTACGGGTAGGCGGGCATCACGGAGCCCGGGCTCACGGATCGCGGCTGGTAGAGGTGAGCCAGATGCCAGTCGCGGCTCGGCTGTCGGCTGGCGATGTCGTGCAGGTCCGGACCTGTCCGCATGGTGCCGAGCTGATGCGTCTCATCGTATACATAGTCGCCCGGAAACGAGCCCCGACTGCCCCATCCGCGCTGGATGTCGGCACCGAACCCGTCCGGACGTACCTGCTGCGTGTGGCAGTAGAGGCAGCCGTCGCGAATGTAGATCTCGCGTCCACGCTGCTCTTCGAACGTATAGTCGTCCGTCCCCGGCGTGGGCTCGATCGTCGAGAGCTGCAGGCCCGGCAGCAGCGCCAGCGCCGTGAAGCTCATCGAGATCGCGGCGAACGCGCCAAGAAAGATGAGGAGAGAACGGGTCATGGCAGAGACGAATTTCGGATTACGGATTTCGGATTTCGAATGACGAGGGAGGGGGCCGTCCAGAGCCGCAATTCGGCACTCGGCATTCCCCACTCGACATTGACTAGAGCCCGGGACGCTCCTGCGATTCCTTCGAGTCTGCGTCCATCGACGGGGCCTGCCGGGAGCTTCCGTCGCCGGCGCTGGATCCGAAGAGACCAGCGGGCGCCGGGTGGAAGTAGACCGGGCCGTCACGACGCTCGCCGCTCTTCGAGATGATCCGGTAGAGCAGGTACGCGAAGACGAAGTGCCCGATCGTCATGAGGCTGCCGGCCACCGATCGGACCACGAGCCACGGTTTGGTGTCGCCCACAATCGTCAGAAAGTCGATCGACGGGTCGAGCATCTGCAGGCCCTGGATGACACCGCCGATCGTGAGGGCGGTGAAGTAGGCGCCGACGCCGAGGCCAGTCGTCCAGAAGTGGATGCTGATAAGCCGCGGACTTTCCCACTCCCAGTTCGTCACGCGGGGCATGATGTAGTACATCGCCCCGAACATGATCATCGACGCGAAGGCGTAGACCCCGAGGTGCGAGTGCGCGATCGTGTAGTGCGTGAAATGCGTGACCTCCTGCCACGAGCGCAGCGATTGCAGCGATCCCTGCAGGCTGACGGCCGTGTAGCTCATCGCACCGAAGACGACAAACCGAAGCGTCGGGCTGTACTTCAGCTTTTTGAAATGCCCGACTACGGTCATATGGTGATTCACGGCGACGACCACCACGGGCACGATCATCATGACGCTGAACACGATCGATACCGTCACTACCCACTGCGGTGCGGGCCCGCCGACGAGGTGATGCACCCCGGCCCAGTTATAGAAGAGGGCAAGCGTCCAGAAGCCGAGGTACGACAAGTGATAGCTGTAGACGGGGCGCCCGATCACCTTCGGAATGAAGTAGTAGGCTGCGGCCAGGCCAGCCGGCGTGATCCACAGGCCGAGGATGTTATGGGCGTACCACCAGTTCGCGGTGGCCTCCGGTACGCCGGAGTAAATAGGAAGCAGGATGGCCACGACGAGGAACGGTCCCCACAGCATGGACGCGCCCAGGTACCATACGGAGATGAATAAATGCTTTACGCGCCGCTTCTGAAGCGTGCGCACAAACGAGGCGACGACCAGAAGCATCGCCGGGACGATGAACGCGAAGGCGTAGTACGGCATCTCCACCCATTCGATGGCGCGGGAGTGGCCGATCAGAATGCCGATCGTGCCCAGGATCATGCCGACGTTCCAGAGCGCGATGCTCGCCATCATCATCCATCGGCCGCGCAGGCGGGTCTTCAGCAGGCGGGCCCAGAGCCAGGTCCCGACCCCGACGCCGGCCATCGAGATCCACCCGTAAATCACCGTGTTGAGGTGCGCGGGACGAACGCGGCCGAACGTCAGCCAGCCCTGCTGCACAAGCCAGTCCGGCATGTTAAACTTGAGGCTGGCTATGATCGCGAGCACCGATCCGATCAGCAGCCAGAAGACCGAACTGGAGACAAACGCGATGACAGGCCACCGCGTCGAGTGGTCGACCGTCCGGCGCCAGTTGGCCTCCAGGGTCTCCGAGGTCGTTCCCGGGGGCATCCCGGGCGTGGCGGATTCGCGATCGGCGTCGGACGCAGGCATAAACGGGCGAGACGTGAGTGGCGCAGGGTGGCGATTTTATTGCGTCGTCTACTCGGACGCGGCGTCCCGGGACGGACCGGAATGTTCGTCGGGATAGAACAGCTGATCCTGGGGCCGGCCGACGGGTTCGTCCTCGTCAAAGATCACGTACGCCCCCGACTTCAAGTTGTCGAAAAGGCCCGCCCGGTACGCTCGAAACAGAATCGTCAGCGTGATGGCAGCTCCGGTCATAAGAAGCGCCAGGATGGCCGAGAGCGGGAGGTACGTCATGATCGTGCGGGATGTGGGCAGATCGGCGTCCGGAGAAACTTGAGGCGGCGTCACGCTGCAAGACGATTCAGGCCATTCACGGGTGGGTCCGGCCGGTCGGAGGACGGTCGATCAACCATGACGGCCGTCTCTTCCGCCGCCTCGGACTGGCGCGTGTCGATGTCCTCCAGGACGTAATACAGCATCACGCCGAGGAACAGCGCCGAAACGAGGAAGAGCGCAAGCACCAGCCCGTTCGTCGCGCGCTCAATGTTGTAGGAGGACTCGGACATTCTCTGGTGGACCCGAATACGTGATTACGTGTTAACACAACCTGGTGTTTGTAATGTCCTCGGGCAGAGAAGATCCTCCGACGAGGTGCAGGTTCTATGAGCAATGTCGATGAGCACCTATGGCACGGGGCGTCATCCCGATTGCACCTGTTCGTATGATAAGCGACAGCGGGGGCGAAATACTTGCTCCTCACGGTGGTTCACGCCATCGTTTCGAGACACCGACGTACCCTCGGCGCATCCCACTCGTCCCGTACGTTTTCAATATGGAAAACCTCGCAACGTGTACGGGCTTTCATCGTATGGTACGTATTCCTTCTCTCTCCGCCTTCCCACCTACCGTTCACTCTAACTCGATGCCATGACCGAAGAACTCGTCCCGCAAACGCAAATCGAGCGGGCGGCCCAGCGGTTTAAAATATTGAGCGAGCCCGTGCGCCTGGAGCTGCTGAATCAGATGCAGATCCACGGTGAGCAGACGGTTAGCGAGCTCGTCGAGGCCACAGGACACAGACAGGCAAATGTGAGCAAGCACCTCGGACTGATGGCCAGCGAAGGACTCCTCGATCGCCGCAAAGAAGGGCTGTACGTCTACTATCAAATCAGCGATCCAACGCTCTCGGCGCTCTGCATGCTTGTCTGCGGTCGTCTCCGTGAAGAAACCAACGGCGTAGAGTAGCCGCCCCATCATCCCTCGGTCACAGAACCGGAAGTCCACGCGCGGCCCGCGTTCGCTCCCACCGAACCGGGCCGCGCGCATTTTTCGTACGGTTGTTTTGCGGTTGCAAGTTGAGCGAACGGGCCCCATCGGATCTACCGCGGATGTCCGCGTCTTCCCACCGCCGCTTCCGAAGCCTCGGACCGCCACCGGCCGCCGTGGCCTCCCCAACCGGCACCATATTTGCACCCAACAATAATATCAAATCATACGGTAGTTGACTGAAAGCCGCAGGAGGACATCGGCAGAAGCGCGGTCCCGAGCGGTATCGCCGTGCGCTCTCACCACCGCACCGCTCCCTCCTTCCTGATCCCCGCGACGTGCCGGTGTCTCTCAGCCCATGACCGACTTCGCCGCCATCGCCGACGCTATTGCTTGCGGAATCATCCTCGTAGATGAGGACGGGTTGGTCCGGTCGGTCAACGCGGCGGCGCGACGCCTCTTCGGTGCGTCGGCGGACCAGGTCGCGGACCCGGACCGCGCGGCGGCCCTTCTCGACGCAACGATCCATCCCGCCCCCTCCTCGAGCGGTCCCCCGCCAACCGGCGCCCCCGCCCTGTCCTCACCGAGAGGTGGGGCCCGGACGGCCTCGCACGCAGATGGGCAACATGGCCCTTCCCCGACATCACTCCGCTGCCTCGTGCAGCGGGTCGTCGATCGAAGCGAGGAGGTCTCCGTAACCGGACGGTTGGTCCCGATGGCTCTACCGGCCGCACAGGCTCCGACCAGCGCACGCACCGTATCGGTTTCAGCCCGTCCCAACGGCGAATCCGTCGTCCTCACCATCCGGCGCACAACAGACAACCCCTCATTGCCTGCCGGATCTGCGTCCGATGGGGGGAACGACCGGCTGCCCCTGGACCAACACCTGCACATCCTGGAGTCCATCGCCCAGGGGGCACCGCTTTCATCGATCGCCGCCGGCATTATTCGTTTTGTCGAGAGCAGACCGGTCCCACTGACCGCCGTCATCCTACAGTACGACGGAGACACCGGCACCCTGAGGCACACCGCCAGCCCATCGCTCGGTTCGGCGACGACGCAAGGGCTTCGGGACGGACTCGAGGTCGACGGCTGTGCTCTCGCGCGGCGCGCCATTCAGTCCCGCTCTCGCGTTCATCACGACCTCGGCGAGGACACGAAACGCGAGGCGATCGACCGGGCCTGGTACCCCTGCTTCGACGCGGTGGACGCCTCGACGGCCTGGACGGTCCCGATCATGAAGTCGGACACCGACGTGCTCGGCGTGCTGGTGCTGCTGACGCCCGAATGCCGTCGGACCCTGCCCCTCCGCCGGCGGCGCGTCGACCTGGCAACGCGTCTCCTGCACATCGCCCTCGAACGAGATCGCCGCCGCGAGGCCCTGGAGCGAAGCACCGAGCAGTTCCGGCAGGTGACGGAGAGCATGCGCGAGGTGTTCTGGCTCCGGACAGCCGACGAAGTGCTGTATGCCAGCCCATCGTTTGAAGACGTCTGGGGCCGTCCGCGCGAGATCCTCTACGAGGACGTCGACGCGTACCTTGACGATGTCCACCCGGACGACGTCGACCGCGTCCGCGCAGCCTGCAAGCGTCTCATCCGGGACGACGTGCCCCTTGACATGCACTATCGCATCATCCGACGCCCGGACCGCCGGACGCAATGGGTATCAGCCAGCTTTCGGCCCGTCCACAACGACCGGGGCGAACCGCGATTTGCCGGCATCGTTCGCGACGTGACCGAGGCCTACACCAGTAAGCGCCGGCTGGAGCAGTCCGAGGAGACGTACCGCAACCTGATCGACCACGCCACCGACGCGATTTACGTGCAAAACGCCGAGGGCGAGTTTCTCGACCTCAGCCGCGGCGCGGTCGACATGTACGGCTACTCGCGGGAGGAGATGATCGGAAAGACGCCCGCCTTTGTGAGCGCAGATGACAAAAACGACCTCGCACACGTGCAGACGTGCTTCCAGCGGGCCCTTGATGGCGAACCGCAGCGCTTCGAGTTCTGGGGAGAACGAGCGGACGGATCGGTCTTCCCCAAGGAGGTTCGCTTGCAGCGCGCCACCTACTTCGGCCAGCCCGTCGTCGTGGCCTTCGCTCTGGACATCACGGATCGGAAAGCCGCCGAGGAGGCTCTTCGCCGGAGCGAAAAACGGTACCGACTGGTCGTAAAAAACATGAAGGACGTCGTGATGCTACACGACGCGAACGGTGCCACTCTCTGGGCCAGCCCGTCGGTCAATGAGGTACTCGGTCGCACGCCCGAAGAGGCCAGAGCGTACACGGCGTTCGAAATCATTCATCCAAACGACCTGGATGAAGTCGTTGCCCATTACGAGGACCTCGAGCACGGGACGAATCGGGGCCCGATCACGTATCGGGTACGACATGCCGACGGGCACTACGTCTGGCTCGAGACCCTCGTTCAGGCAACGTACGACGAGGGCGGGACGCTCACGCGGATTCAATCCTCCTCGCGCGACGTCAGCGAGCGGGTGCAGCGCCAGCGCGAGCTGCGGCGGGCAAAACGGGAGGCGGAGGAGGCCGACCGGCTGAAGTCCGCTATGCTCGCAAACATGAGTCACGAGATCCGGACGCCGCTGACGTCCGTCATCGGGTTCGCGGAAGTGCTCCGCGACGAGGTTGCGCCCGAGCACCAGCGCTTCGCCGGCTTGATCTACGACGGAAGCCGGCGCCTCATGCGGACGCTCGACTCGGTGCTTCAACTATCCAAGCTTGAGGCCGGCCTGATCGACCTGAACGCCGAACCGGTCCGGATCCGCCAGGAGATCCGTGACACGATCAACCTCCTCCGCCCACAGGCAGACTCGCACGGGATCGACCTTCAGGTTTACATTTCGGAAAGCGCCCCGACCTCCGCCACATGGGACGAGGGCGCGCTGCATCGCATCCTGACGAACCTGGTCGGAAACGCAATCAAGTTCACCCATCGTGGGGGAAGCGCTCGCGTCGAGGTGAATGGGGAACGCGATGCCGTCCGCATAGCGGTTACAGACACCGGGGTCGGCATCGACAAAGCGTTTCTGCCGCACATCTTCGAGCCGTTCAAGCAGGAGACGGGCGGGATGCGTCGCAGCTATGAGGGGAGCGGACTGGGCCTGGCAATCGTCCACCGTCTCGTGGAAATTATGGGCGGAAGCATCGACGTAGATAGCGAAAAAAACGTTGGCACCACGTTCACCGTCGTCTTGCCCACCACAACGCAAGACCGAGCGTAACTGGTGGCAGGTCCGAGGGCCCGGGAGAAAGGAGCCGACAACCCACCGGAGAAACTGCGACTGGATCTGCCAGTTTGCTTCATGATGAAACTGTGAACCGGTCACCCCCCCTCTGCCGGTTTCTCGTGCCCTCAGACCTCACGCTCCCGGCACCGACGTCGTGTCTTCCCCTCCCTCCAAGGCGAAGATCTCCGCCATCGAGGCGCTATCCGTCGGCGACGACTCGCCGGCGTCCTCCTCGACGAACGGCCATGCTGACGATCGCACCTCTCCGGGGCCGATCGAATCCCTCTTCCGGGAGCACTACCCGCATCTTCGGGGCTACGGCCGCCGGCTGACCGACGACATGCAGCTCGTCGAAGACGCCATCCAGGATGTGTTTCTGGCGCTCTGCCAGAGATCATCCGACGCCGCAGCCCTCCGGAATCCCCGGAGCTATCTCCTCACCTCTCTGCGACGCCGCATCCTCGACCGCCTTGAGGCCGCCGACCGGCGACGGTCCCGCAACGAACACTACGTTGTCGACGAACCGACCTTCGCCGTCTCCCCGGCCGACGTGGACGCCGCCCATGACGTCGTCGCCCACCGGCGCGACGCCCTCGCCGATGCCCTCGACACCCTCAGCGACCGCCGCCGGGAGGCGCTCTACCTTCGGTTCTACCACGGACTCCGCTACCGAGAGGTCGCCGATGTGATGGACATCCGTAGCCAGTCCGCGCGCAACTACGTCTCCGAAGCCCTCAACCACCTGCGCGACGCCCTCGATACCTGAGGTTTGGGTCGTGAGGTTCGGCGTGGGCTAACCGGCGCGATCCGATCACTCGTGACCGTCACGCCGGACGCCAGAGGGCCGGGCCATCGCCCAGACGCGTCTATCTAAGCGTCCGCGCTCTCCCTTTCCCGCGCTCTGCCTTTCCCCCCACGACCCAAAACACACCCCGCCCCACCTCGTCGTTACAGCCTCGTTTCACTTCAGAGGCGTACACTCGCGGATTGGAAGCCTCTTATTGGGTGAGTGATGTTGTAAAGGGAGTCGTACCTGCATGGGACAACGATTCCTTCATTCGCCCGCTCTAACGGTTCTGGCAGCCTTCGTATGACCGCCGATCGCGACCTCGTATCGTTCCTGCTACAGGACCCGTCATTTCAGGACTGGGTCACCGGTGTAGCGTCGGATCAGAAAGACCGGGCGTGGTCGGCCTGGATGGATGGTGCCGACACGGACCCATTTGTGGAGCCCCCTCCCTCCGCGGCAGAACCGGCGGAGGCGACGCCGACGGAGCGTGCTGATGCTGTCGTCGCCGCGTCGAGCGTCATCCGACGCGTCTCGTTTCAGGATACACCGGTCTCGGGCGACGAGGTTGACGCCGCCTGGCGCAAGCTTCAGAACCGTCGCTCGGACCCCAACGACCGCCCGTCTCGCCCGGATCGGGAGGCCGGCGGGCCGGACGACCGCTCCCCCTCAGCCCGACCGCCCCGGAAGCGACGTCGGCACCGCACTCGCACAGGGCTCCGGCTCGGACTGGCTGCCGCCGTCGTCGCCGTGGTTGCTCTCTCGCTCTGGATGGTTCAGTCGACGGAGTCGCAGCCCGTCGTGCTAACGACGAACGCTGGAGAGCAGGCGACGCTCACCCTCCCGGACGACAGCCGGATCGTGCTGAATGCACACTCCCGGCTCGAATACAGCCCCCGGGCCTTCGAGAACGGCGACCGGCAGGTCACGATCGACGGGGAAGCCCTGTTCACCATCACAAAGCGGCCGGCAGCGGATGATCCATCCTTTCGCGTCGAGACGCCCGACGGCACCGTGCGCGTCCTTGGCACGACGTTCAGCGTGGAGCACCGGGACCGCGCGACCCGCGTCGTGCTGGAGGAGGGACGCGTGGCGGTCGATACCCGTGTCGGAAGCCCGGACACGCGGCGCGACACGACCTTCGACATGGTCCCCGGGGATCTCGTCACGTTCGACGCGGACAGCGGGGAGATCGCCCGGCGGAACGTCAACCCGCAGGTGTACACCTCCTGGGCCTCCGGCGTCCTCGTCTTTGACGACACCCCGCTACCCGAGATCGTGGAGCGGATCGAAGCGACATACGACGTGACGGTCGTTGTCGAAAACCCGGGCGTGTTGGAGCGAGAGGTCAGCGGAAGCGTCGAAAACGACTTGTCCGTCTTGATTGAAGGCCTCTCCCAGATTCTCGAGCGTCCGATCGATCGCCGGGGCGACCGGATCGTCATTCGCTGATATCCCCCTCTGCCCTCTACGACCCACCCACTACGGACTCTCTGCTGTTCGATGCATGGCTGTTCGACACGGGGCCTGCTGCCGCGTGTCCTGTTCGACCTCGATTCCTGACCGAATCTCACCCAACGACGCGCCCCACACCCAACCGGGGCCCTTGACCTTTCCCCACGGGCCGTTTCCCCACAAACCCACGGCTCGCGGGTTCGCTTTCCCATCACGACGACTGCGTTTCCTATGAACCAGACGACACGATACCTGACTCGCGCCTGGCAGGCCGCACTCTGGCTGCTTGCGGGATGTCTCGTCCTGAGTGCCACGACCGCCGTTGCTCAGCAGACCGAGGAATCCCTTCTCGCGAATTCGTCTCCGACGATTGAGGAGCGGAACGCTGAGATTTCGCTGGAGGAGGCCCTGACCCGGATCTCCAACCTGCACGGCGTCTCCTTTCTGTACCGCCCGGAGCAGATCACCGGAAAAGTTGTCCATCGTCGGAAAGCGCTTCCAGCCCGGCTCGACGGACAGCTTGACCGCATCCTCGCCCCGCATGGACTGACCCATACGAAGGTCGGCAGCCAGTCGTACGCCATCGTGCCCGTCCAGGAGCGCATGACGCCGGCGACGCGTGAGGCGACCGAACCGATGCAGACAGGCACCGTCCAGGGAACCGTACGCGATCAGTCGGGACCGCTTCCGGGCGTCCAGGTGGTGCTGCAGGGGACGACCCGCGGCGACGTCTCGGCACCGGACGGCTCGTACGAGATTGCCGAAGTGCCAGCGGGCGACTACACGCTGCAGGCGAAGTTCGTCGGCTACGCCACGCAGACGGTCGACATCACCGTCGAGGCAGACGAGACGGTCACCCAGGACGTCACGATGACGCAGGACGTGATGCAGATGGAGGGCGCCGTCGTGACCGGTACCCGATCCGAACGGACGCAGCGCGAGACGACCAGCTCCATCTCAGTGATCGGCGCTGAGGAGCTCGAAACGATTCAGCCCAACAGCCAGGCGGACATTCTGCGCTCCGTCCCGGGCGTTCACACGGAGGGTGGCGGTGGCGCCGTGGCGGCGAATGTGTTCGTACGCGGCCTTCCGGCCCCGGGTCAGTACAAGTACAACCCGATCGAGGAGAACGGCATGCCCGTGATCTCCGAGACGCGGACCACAACGAGCGCACAGGATATCTTCTTCCGCTACGACCAGAACGTGGAGCGGCTGGAGTTCGTCCGCGGCGGTAGCTCGGCGCTCTTCGGCGTCGGCTCACCCGCGGGCATCATCAACTACATCAGCAAGACCGGCGGCAGCACGCAGGAGACCACGATCAAGGCCACGGCCGGTCAGAATAACCTGTACCGCCTCGACTTTAACACGAACGGGCCGATCGGCGACAACTTCCGGTTCAACCTGGGCGGCTTCTACCGCTACGATGAAGGACCGGTCGTGACCGGCCTGCCGACGCAGGGCGGGCAGATCAAAGGAAATCTGACCTACCTGCAGGACAACGGATACATCCGGATTTACGGGAAGTATATGAACGATGCTGCCCAGTTCTTCCTCCCGTTCTATTACAACACGTCCACGAAAGAAGCCGCCGACGGCATCGACGGCGCCGAGTGGACGACGATTTCGACACCGGACGCCGCCGACTTCAACTTCAACACGCCCGACGGCCGCTTCGAATCGCAGATGGAAGACGGCATCACCGCTCGCGGCGGCAACCTGATGATCGAGTTCTACCGCGACCTTGGCAGCGGCTTCTCGCTGGAAAACAAGGCGCGGTACACCAGCATGGACCACGTCTTCAACATCTTCATCCCGTTCGGCGCCACCACGCCGCAGGCGTTCGCAAGCGATTTCATTAACGGCCCCGACCAGGCGGTGCGGTATCGCTATGCTCGAGGGACGGAAGGCCAATTCGGCGACGGCACCTATTCAGGCTCCGGCCCCGGTGTAAGCCGCAGCCGAACAGACCTGATCGTAAATCAGGGCGCGTGGAACTGGAGCCGTCCCTACACGGACGTAGCCTCCCAGATTGAAATAAACAAGTCCGCTGAAGTCGGCAGTTCGACGCATAACATCACTTTCGGGGCTTTTCTTTCCCGCACCGACGTGGAGCAGACGGAGATCTACAGCTCCACACTCGCCGAGTTTGCTGACCAGCCCCGCTTCCTCGATGCCCAGTTAGTCGACACTCAAGGAACGAGCGACACGTCGGATGATGTCGTCCTTCAGGACATTACTCGGGACGGCCTGAGCAACGCCTCCACCAACTACGTCAACAACCAGATCACGTCGAACAAGATTGCCGGATTCTTCGGCGACGAGATCGAGTTTGAAAACCTGCGCGTGGATCTCGGCTTCCGCTACGGCATCCGGAGCGCCGAATGGGCCGTGGAAGGCACCGAGGCCATCGACACGGGCGACGAGCTGGCCCAGCAGGATATCCAGTGGGGGAATGGCGAGTTCACCCGGACGTCGCTGTACTCGACCGACTGGGCCGCATCGCTCGGACTGAACTATCAGGTCACGGAGACCGCCAACCTGTATGCTGTTGGTAGCCGCGGCTACTTCTTCCCGGAGATCGCGTCATTGACGACCGGCGACCCGGTCGGCGACCTGACCAACGAGAAGTTCTACCAGGGCGAGTTCGGCGTAAAGCTGGCCTCGCAGACGATCTCCGGCTCGCTGGCGCTCTACTACACCAACCTGCAGGATCGCTTCGCCGCCGACCAGCGCGAAGATCCGGCAACCGGCCAGATCCGTACGGTGGCCAACCGCGTCGGTGGTAGTCAGACGCTCGGTGCCGAGCTGAGCGGCGCCGTGCTGATCCCGACGATTGACGGCCTCCGCGTCAATTACATGGCGACGTATCAGGATCATGAGTACACCGACTTCACCCAGCCGGGCGAAGACGGGACCCTCGGTACGGGCGACGACATTGACCTCTCCGGCAACGAAATCCGCCGGCAGCCGAACATCCTCGGACAGCTCGGCCTGCAGTACAGCAGCACGACCTTCGACGGCCAGGTGAGCGCGAAGTACACCGGCGAGCGGTTCGGAAACGACATCAACACGCAGGTCCTCGATCCCTACACGATCGTGAACCTCGATGCCGGGTACACGGTGCAGTTCGACGACGAGCAGACGATGCGCCTCGGCGTCAACGTGTTCAACCTGCTCAACAGTCGCGGCCTGACGGAAGGCAATCCGCGCCTCGCGCCCGGTACCGATCCGTCGGACCAGCCGTACTTCATCGCGCGCCCGATTCTACCGCGCCGCGTCAAGGTGTCGCTCACGTATAGCCTCTAGCCCACAACCGGGCCTCGCGCGACCCACCGCTGACAGCACGCCCGGCCGTCCCGTAGACGCTGCCGGGCGTTGCTGTTTCAGCGCGCGTACCGACGCAGCGCCGGTTTTGCACGCAGAATCTGATCCCGGTAGTGGATGATCCGCCGTTCGTCCTGTATGTTCGGACGGTCCGGTTATCCGGATCTATGACCTCGTTCCGGGGACGGGCGCATCGACCCGATGGCGCTCGTCCCGGCGGTACCGCCCTCACCCGCGTCCCTGCCCGACTCTGCCACGCCCTGTATGTCTCCGAACTTTCCCATTGCGACACTCGACCTCGCCATTATCGGCGGGTACTTCCTCATCGTGTTCGCGATCGGTTACGTCATCGCGAAGCGGACGGAAAGCGGCGACGACCTCTTCCTCGCCGGACGTAGCCTCGCGTGGGGAGCAATCGGGTTTTCACTTTTCGCCTCGAACATCTCGAGCACGACCCTGATCGGGCTCGCGGGATCGGCTTACCAGAACGGCATCGCCGTGTCGAACTACGAGTGGATGGCGGGTGTCGTCCTTGTCTTCATGGCGATCTTCCTGATCCCGTTCTTCATCCGCTCACAGATCTCGACGATACCGGAGTACCTGGAAAAGCGATTTAACGTACAGTCACGGAAGTACTTCTCCGGGCTAACGATCGTCACGAGCGTTCTGATCGACACCGCCGGCGGCATCTACGCGGGAACGATCGTCATCAAAACCTTTTTCCCGGAACTCTTTCCCGGACTCGGGCCGGAGATGGACTTTTACACCGTCTGCTTCATCCTGGCGCTGATCGCGGGCATCTACACCGCCGCCGGGGGGCTCGCGGCCGTCGTGTACACCGACATCATGCAGGCCGTCATCCTGATCATCGGCTCCATCATGATTACCTACTACGCCTTCGCGGAGTTCGACTTCTCGTGGGCGCAGGCGACCGCACAGCTACCGACGGGACACCTCGACCTGATCAAGCCGCTGGATGATGAATCCCTCCCCTGGCTCGGCACCCTGATCGGCGTGCCCATCCTCGGGTTTTACTACTGGGGGCTGAACCAGTACATCGTGCAGCGCATCCTGGGGGCGAAAGACCTCAAAAATGCTCGCTGGGGCGCGATGCTCGGCGGCGGCCTGAAGCTGCTTCCGCTCTTCATCATGGTCCTTCCGGGCGCCTTTGCCTTCACACTCTATCCCGACCTGCCGCAGGGCGACATGGTCTTCCCGACCCTCGTCACGGACCTGCTCCCGGTCGGGGTCGTGGGCATCGTGCTCGCCGGACTCGTCGCCGCCATCATGTCGAGCATTGACTCGACGCTCAACTCGGCGTCGACGCTCATCGTGATCGACTTCGTGAAACCCCAGCGGCCCGATATCACGCCGCAACAAACCGCGACGATCGGCAGAATCACGACGATCGTACTGATGCTCTTTGCCGCTCTGTGGGCGCCGCAGATCCGCGAGTTTCCCGGGCTCTGGGACTACCTGCAGTCGATGCTCGCGTATCTCGTCCCGCCGGTCGTTGCCATCTTCCTCCTCGGGATCTTCTGGCAGCGCATGAACGGTCCCGCGGCCTTCTCGACGCTCGTCGGCGGACACGTTCTGTCGCTCACGGTCTTTCTCCTCGCCACAGATGGTATTCTGTTCGAGACGGCCCCCATCGACCTGCACTTCACCATCATCGCAGGCATCCTCACCTTCCTGTGCATGGGCCTGGTCGTCTTCGTCACCCTCATGACCGACACGGAACCGACGGCGGAGCAACTGGACGATCTGACGTGGAGCGGTCGTGCCGTCGAGATCCACGAGGACCTCGCCTTCTACCAGGACTACCGCATCCAGGCGGCCTTTGTGCTGAGTCTGACCGTCGCCATGCTGGTCGTCTTCTGGTAAACCGACGGACACGACAGATGTAGAGGACGCCGGAATGTGGACCGTCCGCGCCTCCGCCCTCGCCTCGCGCAGGCCGAAATCCCGGCGCCATGGGAGACCTCTGTGCCCCACCACGGCGCTCAGACCCGCACCGCATTGCCCTCCCGGCTCTTTTTGCTCTTCCCCCGGCCGCACGGGCCGATTCAGTTCTCTGGACTCGCTCGCCGATCGATGACGTCCACCACGCGCAACGAAGCCGCTTCCGCCGACCTGATCGAATGGGCCCGCGAGGCTGCAACGGACGGGGACGCGTTTGCAGTCGCGTCCCGCCTCGTCAAGCGCATGGGCGCACGAGTCACCGGGGAGAGGACGGCAACGTTCGGGTTCTGGGCGCCTTCTCTCCGCCGCCTGGACGTACCCCCGGACCGGGCCCTGCTGGAAATCCTGACGCCGCCGGTCGACCTGGACCTCAGCGACCCGCCGCCGACGGCCTCCTTTCGGCGGGACACCGTCGCGCTCGACGCCGGACCGATGGACACGCTCTGGGTCGCCTGCAATGACGTCCGTGCCGGCACCCGGGACATGGCGGGCGTCTTCTACCAGGTCCGCGTCCCCGCGGAGGACGGAAGCTGGCACGTCGTTCCGGACTATCTCGCCGCTTCCGTACCGTTCGGCGCGTTCGCACCGGCCGAGCTTTACGACCTCGACGCCATGCAGGCCCGGCGTGCCGATGCCGGCTACTTCCAAGCGCTGGATACCGGCCGAACCCGGAACGGCCGGCCTCACACGGCACCGCCGACGCACATCCTGCAGATTCACCCCGGGACATCGTCGGAGGCGGGAACGCTCGCCGGTCTCACCCGCACCTTCCGCTCGATTGCACGGAAACTGGAGGCCGATGAGCCCCTCACGGCCGCCGAGCAGAATTTCGCCGGCTACGACGCCGTCCAGCTCATGCCCATTGAACCAACGATCGAATACGAGAACGGGCCCGACTTCTGGACGACGACTCAGCCCTTCGACGCCTCCGAGCAGGCCGTCACCATCGAGCTCCGGGAGCCCGACGTCACAAACTGGGGGTACGACATCCCGATCTCCGCCTCGTCGGCTGTTAACCCCGTTCTCCTGGAGACGAATCGCCCGGACGAACTCGTCGATCTGGCGGCGACGCTCCACTCGTTTCCAACCGGACCCATCCAACTCATCTTCGACGTCGTTTTCGGTCACGTCGACAACCAGGCGATCGGGCTTCTGGACGATGACTTCTTCGCCGGGCCGGGCATGTACGGTATGAATCTCGACTATCAGAACCCGATGGTCCGGGCCCTGCTGCTGGAGATGCAGCGCCGCAAGGTCAACTTCGGCGCCGACGGCGTTCGAACGGACGGGGCCCAGGACTTCACCTACTGGGATCCGGAGACGCAGTCGCTGTACCACGACGACGCGTACCTACAGCATATGAGCGATCTCGTCCAGGAGGTCGCCGGAACCGAGTACCACCCGTGGATGGTGTTTGAAGACGGCCGACCCTGGCCGCAGGACGACTGGGAACTGTCCTCCACCTATCGGGCCGTCATCGAGCAGCAACCCGACGTCTTCCAGTGGGGCCCTCTGACCTTCGCCCACAACACGCCGTTTCTGTTCACCTACTGGATCAGTCGCTGGTGGCGCCTCCGGGAGGTGGCCGACGTCGGCGATCACTGGATCAGCGGCTGCGCGAACCACGACACGCTCCGCCGCGGGGCACAGGTCGACCCGACCGAGCGCATCAACACATTTCTCGGCGACGAGCTACCAGACATCATTCGGAACGCCTACGACAATCCCGCGGCCAACCTGCTCACGTACGCCGTTCTTCCCGGCGTCCCGATGGACTTCCTCCACGCGTTCATGCGCGCGCCCTGGAGTTTCATCCGCAACACCGATGACCGGTACGGGGTGAAGGTCGTGTCAGAGGAGGCGCGATTCATGGACTGGCACGTGAGCCCCGACCGATTCGACGAGCCCTCCCATTTCCGGCGGCTGAAGGCCCTCGGATTCCAGAGCTACGACGGCCTCCATCGATTCATGCACGCGCTCGACCACGCCGTTCGGCTGACGGGATACAACCTTCCGTCCATGGTGCCGGTCCTGAAATCCGTTACGCCGCCCCTAGACGGTCCGGACCTGTCCGTCGACGGCCTCAAGACGGTCGCTCGCGCGTGGATGGACGACCTCCACGACTACTGTACGATCACCCACCACGCGGACAGGCTGGAGCGCGACCGTACCGCGTTCAACCGAGATGTGCGAGCCTTCCGAAGCGCGCACAATTGGCTTCGAGAGGCGTTCGGCGAGGAAGACGTGCTCCGGTACCGGGAGCCCGCGGAGGGGACGATTCTCTTCGGCGCCTACCGCGTCCATTCGGAAACCGGAGACAGCGTGCTGTTCGCCGGCAACATGGAAGGCGCGTCCACCGCGGTGACGCCTACGAACTTCATCCCAGAGGCGGCCGGCCACGACTGGCAAATCGCACTTCTCTCACCGGACATCACACCGGCCCCGACGGCTGATGCCCCTGTCGACCTCCCGAACGGTTGCGGTATCGTCTTTACGGCTCCCGCGTAGCAGGGCGAGCGCGTCGTCTCGTCTCTGCTGTGCGAGACGCGTAAGCCCTACGCCAATCCGCTCCGAAACTCAACAGCCCCGGCTCGCTCGACGGCGAACAGGGGCTGTTTTCGTTCGGATGAATCAGAGCCGGTCGGTGGATGGATCATCGGATCTCGGGGCATCACGCGGAGAGGCGGCGCTCCCGTCCGGTCCCACCCGCCTCGGACGATCTTTCGGGCGCGCTCGATGCCGCGTCGGTACGAGATGCAGACTCCGACTCAGCGACCAGCGGATCGTTGCCACACTGCAGGCAGCGATAATATCCACTCATGACGCGCGCCATCCAGGGCGTCTTCTCCTCACAATGCGGGCAGTGGTCGAAGTGCTTCTGGAAATGGGTCGAAGATCCAACCGAGATCGCCAGATATTTCCGGCGAAGGTGGCGAAACAGCTTCATACAGCTCTGTAGGGTCGTGAAGGGAAACCATCGAATGAGCACGAAGGCCCGTCCTGGCGCCTCCGACAACTCATGCCCTCCAACAACCCCTCACGCGGCTCCGTTCGACGCCCAATCGCCTGAAAGGGCTTTTGATAACCGTTTCTTGGCAACAAACCGCTTCCGGAGTCCAGCGCGTCACACGAGCGTTACCAACTAAGCGCTGGTGCCGTGGATTTTTCGCCTTCAACCACTGATCTCCCTCCCATGAATCGGCGATAATAGGCCGCACGCCAATTCGACATTCGCCCTTCGACATTCGCCCGTTCCGGCCTGTCGGCAGGGCATGGCCGCCTCTCGCACCTCATGGCTCACGTCTCATCGTTTGGATACGTCAGTCCCCATTCCTCCCGCATTGCATCCATCGTTTCCATGACGGCGATGGATTCATCGAGCGGCATCACGGGGCTTTCTGTGCGGCCGTCGCGGAAGCAGTTGCAGACGTGCGCCACCTCAAACTGATAGCCATTCCCTTCCGGCGCCGCTCCGACGGTCGACGTTGAGCCGTCGCGCTGTGTCCAGGTAAAGGGCTGCCCCTTCCACCAGTCGCGATCGTTCCGGAGGCGCCCCTTCGTCCCGGCGATCGTGAGTCCGCGACCTGCGTCTGCGCGAAAGGAGGCCTGCCAAACGACCTGGCGGCCGCCGTCGTAGGAAAAAATGCCCGCACATTGTTCGTCCACGTCGGTTGGCCCCATCTGTGCGGTGGAGAGCACGTCGTCGGGCGGGCCGAAGAGGTCGAAGGCGAGTGCGATCGGGTAAATGCCGAGATCCAGGAGCGTACCGCCGGCGAGATCGCGGGCGAAGAGACGGTCGTCCGGATCCGTCGGCCGCAGCGTGCTGATGTCTGCCAGAACCGTGTGGACAGAGCCGAGCTCGCCGTCCTGCACCATCCGCCGAACCCGGCTCATCGTCGGGTGAAAGCGGGTCCACATCGCTTCCATCAGGAAGACCCCGGCTTCACGGGCCGCCTCGACCATGCCGCGCGCCTCGCGGGCGTTGACGGCGAACGCTTTCTCGCAGAGGACCGCTTTGCCGGCATCGATCGCCAGGGCGGCGTCGTCGGCGTGGCGTGAATGTGGCGTTGCAATGTAAACGACGTCGACGGCTTCATCACTGACGAGCGCGGCGTAGGACGCGTGCGCTGTCGGCACGTCGTAGGCCTCCGCGAACGTGTCGGCTGAGGCCTGGCGACGAGAGCCGACGGCCGCGATCTCGGCACCGGGAACGAGCGCAAGGTCGGAGGCGACGAGTCGCGCGATAGCGCCGGTACCGAGAATGCCCCATCGGACGGGGCGAGGCGATGACGGAGCAGACATGAGTTCCGTGTGCGAGATGAGAAGAATGCGGAGCCGAGATCACGTTCGTGCCCGGTGCACGAGGCGTCGTGGCAACGTTCGACGCGCGGCCGGGTTCAGCCCCCGTCGGCTGTCGACTCACCGACGCAGGCAAGGGTCGTGTACCGCTCGTCCCGCTCATTCGTCCGGGCCTCGCAGGGCCATCACGCTACGTCGACACGTTCATCTTTTCCCGGAGGAATGCACGAACGCGATCCCGACGATCGGCGAGCGCTTCGCTGATGCGAACAGGATACGGCATTTCGCTCGGCTCGATACGCTGGATGTGTTCCGGAAACGCCGACATCTGGCGGGCGGCGTCTTCGCGTATGTCGTCCAGAGAGCAGGGGCGGCCGGTGTCGGTGCGGGTGCCGTTTTTCATCACGAGCGACAGCAGCGGTGTCCCGTCCGTCGACGGTGCTTCTTCCGCGGTGCAGATGATATCCTCGGCCGCGCGGCCCTGCTCGAACCGCCGGATCACCTGCTTCCGACCGGGCAGATTCGACTTGTCGGTTGCGAGCTTCATGCGCGGCTCGCCGTCGTAACCGGACAGCTTATAGGCGCTGTCGAGGTAGGGCTGATCCGCCATCGTTCCCATGCGTGTGCCGACGCCGAACCCGTCGATCGGGGCGCCGCGATCCAGCAACTCGGCGATCCTGTGCTCGTCAAGGCTGCTGCTGGCGAAAATCATCACGTCCTCTAAACCGGCCGCATCGAGGCGCTCACGCGCCGTCCGGGCGAGGTCTGCGAGATCTCCGGAGTCGAGACGGACGCCGCGGACCTGGAAGTCGTCGCCCCACTCGCGGGACAGCTCGACGACCTTTTCAATGCCCTCCATGGTGTCGTACGTGTCCACCAGGAGGATCGTGTCCGGGTATTGCCGGGTGAAGTTGCGGAAGGCGTCCATTTCCGCATCGTGGGCTTCGACGTAACTGTGCGCCATGGTCCCGGTAACGGGAATGCCGTACGCCTGCCCGGCAGCCACGTTGGAGGTGGCGCCCACGCCTGCGATGTACATAGCGCGCGCTCCTTTCATGGCTGCATCCGTTCCATGCATCCGGCGCATCCCGAAGTCGGCGACAAGGCGATCCGTGCCGTCGGCCGTCGCCGCCTGGACCACCCGCAGGGCCTTCGAGGCGGCTCCGGTCTGAAACGTGATCTGATTTAGGAGATAGGTTTCCGCAAGCTGCGCTTCCCCGATGGGGGCGACGACCTCCACGATGGGCTCGTCGGGAAATACCGGCGTCCCTTCCGGCACGGCGTAGACATCACCCGTAAACGAGAAGTCGCGAAGCCATTCGAGAAACGCGTCATCGAACGAGCCCTGATCCGCGAGGTAGGCGACGGCTTCGTCCGAGAAGGACAGCGACTCCAGGTACTCCAGGGCCTGCTCGAGGCCGCAGGCGAGGAGAACGTTGCGGTGCTTCAGCCGGCGCACGAAGAGATCGAACACGGCGTCGGCGTGCATCTCCTCCGCCCAGTAGGCCTGCAGCATCGTCAACTGGTACAGATCCGTATAGAGCGGGGCCGTGTCGGCACGCAACTGATCGGTGAAGGGCATACGCGTCGCGAAGTCGTGATGGGCGGGCGTGGACCGGCTCGTACTGCCTGCCCCGGCTCCAGTTTACCGGCTCCCCGCCAACTCAACACTTCGTTGCTTCGCGGCGTCTGTTGAAGAGGTCGGGATCCAGTACGCCGGGTTGAGAGAGTCCGCCGCGGCAACGAGAAATTCCCTTCACGATTCGAATTTCGCAACCCACAATCCCACTCGCTTCACTCCCCTCGGAGACTCTGCGTCGGCTCGACGCGAGCGGCTCGGACGGCGTGGTAGCCGACCGTAATGAGCGCGACGATCAGTGCCAGACCCCCGGACAGAATGAATATCCAAGGCCCCACGGTGACGCGATAGGCGAAGTCGGAGAGCCAGCCATCCATCGCGAGGTACGCCACGGGGAGCGCCACCGTGAAGGCGAGAATCACCAGCACGAGAAACTCACGCGATAGCAGCGTCACGATCTGTGGGACGGAGGCTCCCAGCGCTTTCCGAATGCCGATTTCCCGCGTTCGGCGCTGCGTGGTGTACGTCGCCAGGCCGAAAAGACCGAGGCATGCGATCAACACCGCAACGCCGGCGAAGATGGTAAACAGGCGCCCGGTGCGCTGCGTGTCGCGGTGCAAGCTGGCGTAGCTCTGATCCAGGAAGCTGTACTGGAAGGGGTTCTCCGGATTCAGCTCGGCCCAGTAGGTCCGCAATCTATCGAGGACCGGAACTGGATCCCCCGGTGCGAGACGGACATAGACGCGCTCGGCCCATCGGCGAGGCTGCAAAATGAGTGGCTGCACCTCGTAGTGCATCGACTGATAGTGAAAGTCCTCGACGACGCCGATAACCGTCCACTCCGTTTCCGAGCCGTCGGGCGACGGCTCCCGCAGCCGGCGACCCACGGGATCCGACCACCCGAACCGACCAGCCAGTGCTTGATTGATCACAACGGCCGAAGAATCCGTCATGCGTCCGTCTTTGAAGCTGCGGCCGGCGACGACGTTCAGATCGAGCGCCTCGTCGAGACCGTAGCCTACCGTCATGTAGTTGATCGTCTGCGCCTCACTGATCGGCGCGTCATCCGGAAGGAAGAGTGTGTTGCTGGTGCCTTCGGTGCGAAAGATCCCTGCACCGGCCCCGGCGGCGACGACCCCGGGAATCTTGCGGACGCGCTCGACGAAGCGAGGCTGATCGAATCGCAGCGACCAGGCCCGATTGATGACGGCAACCTGCTCTTTCTCCAGCCCCAGTCGTTTGGTCTGCACGTAGTCGAACTGATCTCGAACGATCAGCGTGCCGGCGATAAGCGCGATAGAAACGGCGAACTGCAGGATAACAAGTCCCTGCCGGAGCCGGCGTCCGTGTCCGCCGGAGCTGTGGCGATCGTCTGTTTTCAGTACCTGTGCCGGCTGAAAACGCGACAGCGCGAACGCGGGATAGCTGCCGGCGAACAGCCCGACCCCCAGGATGATCAGCAAACTGCCGAGGACGACCTCTACCTGAAGGACGTCGGACACGTACAGATCCGTCGCTGCGATGCTGTTGAACAGTGGAAGGCTGGCCAGAGCGACAACGACAGCCGCGACGGTTGCCACCGTGGTCATGATCATCGCCTCCCCGAGAAACTGGGCAGCCAGCTGCGATCGGCCCGCCCCCAGCGCCTTGCGCACCCCAACTTCGGTGGCTCGCTCCGACGCCCGGGCGGTTGCCAGATTCATGAAGTTGATGCAGGCCAGAATCAGGATGAAGAGCGCAATGGCCGAAAACGTGTAGACGTAGGTGATCGACCCGTTGGGACGGAATTCGTACGCCGTGTTCGAGTGCAGATGAATGTCGGTCATCGGCATGGTGTAGTACCGGTAGCGTGCTCCGCCTCCAATCATCTCCTCCATGCTGACGCCGAGGAACTGCTTCACCTGCGGCGCGACGAACGTCGTCACCATCTCGTCGAGCTTCGGCTGAAGCGTCCCTTCGGTGGCGCCGGCGGTGAGCTGAATGTAGGTGTAGTAGTTGTTCGACACCCACATGTCCTGCATCTGCGCGCTGATCTCCATGGAGCCCACCGCATCGAACGCAAGGTGCGTCGTTCGTGGAGGATCCCGGATGACCGCCGTGACCTCCTGGACGGAACCGTTCAGATCGGCGGTTTCACCGACAACATCCGTTCGCCCGTACAGACGGCGAGCCGTTTCGGCCGTGAGAACGATCACTTCGTCCCCATCGAGGGCACGATCGAGGGATCCATGCAGGACGTCGAAGCCGGCGAATACGTCGAAAAACGACGTATCGGCCCAGATGACGCGCGTGTCGGGAAATTCGTCGGCCTCCACCTGGAATCCCACATCGGCATCGTAAATGAACCGCGTCGCCTTCTGCACCTCCGGCACGTTGTCCAGCAGCGCGGGGCCGAGGGGGGCGGCGGTGATCGGTCCCTTCAGCTCTTGATCCTGCATTTTCAGATCCAGGCCAAGACGATAGATCCTCTCCGCGTTCGGGTGGAAGCGGTCGTAGCTCAGCTCTTGGTTTACCCAGAGCCCGATCAGGAGGCAGACCGCCAGCCCAACCGTGAGTCCAAAAACGTTGATGAGCGTCGGCCCCGGCCGCCGCTGTACCGCCCGGCCGGCAATCTTTAAATAGTTGCGCAACATGAGGAGACCTCGGATCAGAGAACGGAGCGCCGTTGCCACGTCGGCGCAGGGATTTCATCACGCAAACCGGCAACGCGTAGTTACGGACACGTGGGTACGTCCACAGATTGTCAATCCGTCCGAAGGGGGGAGCATGCCGGCCGACTGTGACTATTCCTGCGGCCGCGACGTCCGAATGGCGACCGATCTCGTCGGAGCAGTCCAGGAGCGGTTGCCACCTCACTCTATGCGATCGATCTTAACATCGCCATTCTTACTGATCAGGCGAACGGTGGGGCCGCCGTTACCCACTGACGTCTGGATCCGGTTGTTGACGGATCCTTCGACCACCACGGGAAAGCCAATGCTGAGGTCCCCATGGTCCGTTTGCGCGAGAAGCTCAATGTTGGCCGCTCTGGGCAGGTCGAAAATAATGTCACCGTCTTTCGACTGAAGGTGATGGCCACCCTGCACGCCGCGGACGACGATAGCGCCATTCTTCGACTCGATGGCGAGGGAGGTCTGAGGCGGGACCTGGATGGTGAACCTGGCGGACCACCAGCCGGCCGCATCACCGTCCGGCCCTGTGGGCTGGTAGACACCGTCGACGTGCTTCAGGCCCACCTCGGCCAGATCCGCTACCGCGTCAGATTTCGACGCATTGCGCGTCACCGCGTCCATCGTGATGGTCATCTGCTCTCCGTCTCCGGCCCCCACGACAACATCGTCGTAGGCCGTCTGGCGGAAAAGGAGCGTGTCCGGCGCAGGCTGCGTATACGTCCGCGTTATGCACGCGGCCTCTTCCCCGTCGTTCGGGTAGTAAAAGTTGGAGGCGTCGGTCGGTTCGCACGTCTCCTCCTGATCTGCTGTGATCGGTTGTGCGACAGCCTCAGAGAAGAGGCACAGCGACAGAGCAAGAACGGCGACGATGAAGGCGGGAATGCGCGTCATGGATCGGCTGGGAAACGAGGAGGAATTCCGTGAACGAGGCGTGCACCGCCGCGGCGGGAGGAGCGTGCTGCCGAAAGATCGTTTGCGATATTCATTGGCACCCAACTCAATCCATATGCCGGACCGGACGGTGCCCGCGAACGGCGTCTGATGGCGATGAGGGCAGGATCGGGGCGTGCGGGAACGCACACCGGCGGGCGATACCGCACGACGGCGAGCGTCACTGCGTATGGGCCGCGTACTCCTGCGCGATAAAGTTCTCGCTCACGACCTTGCCGTCGAAGAGATGGATGGTGCGTCCGCTGTACTCGGCGTCGGCCGGCGAGTGCGTCACCATCACAATGGTCGTACCGGCCTCGTTGAGGTCGGCGAGCAGATTCATCACCTGCGTTCCGTTCGTGGAATCGAGGTTCCCGGTCGGCTCATCGGCGAGGATCAGCTTGGGGTCGGCGACGACCGCGCGGGCAACGGCGACGCGCTGCTGCTGCCCCCCGGACAACTGCTGCGGGAAATGCCCCTTCCGGTGCGTCATCTGGACACGGTCGAGGGCGGCCTCCACGCGCTCCCGTCGCTCGGCGGACGGCGTGTTCAGGTAGAGCAGCGGGAGTTCCACGTTCTCGTAGACCGTCAACTCGTCGATCAGGTTAAAGCTCTGAAACACGAACCCGATGTTGCCCTTGCGGCGCTTGGCACGCTGCCGCTCCGAAAATCCGGAGACGTCCTCGCCATCGAAGACGTGCGATCCTTCGCTCGGCGTATCCAGCAGTCCGAGAATGTTCAGCAGGGTCGACTTCCCGCAGCCGGACGGACCCATAATCGACACGAACTCGCCCGACTCAATGTGAAGCCCAACACCGTTCAGGGCGATGGTTTCGACTTCCTCGGCGCGGTATATCTTCTTCAGTCCTTCTGTTTTGATCATTATTTTGTTTGTTGTATGTAGGTTGTAGTGTGTCGGATTATGACGTGTTTACGGTGGCGCGATGAATCGCACGAAAACAGGTTTCGAAAACCTGGTGGTGTATCAGCTCGCTGTAGAGCTTTCGGATATTGCCTGGGACCTCGTGAAACGCTGGCCCCGGTTTGAGCGACAGACCATGGGGCGGCAACTCGTTCGGTCGGTTGATAGCATCGGGGCGAATCTTGCGGAAGGCGCGGGTAGAGGGTCTGAGGCCGATAACCGCCGGTTCATCTACATCGCGCGTGGCTCGCTGTATGAGACAAAGTACTGGATTCATCGCTGCCATCACCGGGGATTGCTGCGTTCAGAAGATGTTGATGCGTTGAAACCCCTAATGGAGAAGCTGCCACCGATGCTAAACGCCTATCTGCGCTCGGTCGGTTAGCGGAAACGGTCGCTCCTATCCAACCAACAACCGACCACGGGCGACCCACGAAATTAACCCCCTACTCCATCCTCAGCGCTGTCGCCGGGTTCGTTCTGGCGGCGCGCCAGGCCTGGGTACTTACGGTGAGTATCGCGATGAGCATGGCGAGGCCGCCGGCGAAGCCGAGGAGGACGATACCGACGTCGGTTCGGTAGGCAAACGTTTGCAGCCATCGGTCCATGCCGAGGTAGGCCACCGGAGCGGCCAGTAGAAACGCCAGTCCGACGAGAAGAAGGAAGTCGCGTGAGAGTAGCGCGACGATCGACCGACCGCTCGCGCCCAGAGCTTTTCGAATGCCGACTTCTCGGGTCCGCTGACGCGTCGCATAAGCAGCGAGCCCAAACAGTCCGAGGGAAGCGATCAAGATCGAGAGACCGGCGAATCCGAGAAACAGCCGCCCCAGCCGCGCCTCGCTCTCGTACTGCGCCGCAAGGTCATCGGCGAGGAACGAGTATTCGAACGGATGATCCGAGAACGACTGCCACGTCTGCCGCACCGCGTTCACCGTGGCCGCTTCGTCTCCGGCGGCGACGCGCACGGCGATGTACTGCGGCGCGCGGATCGACCGGTGAAAGAGAAGTAGCGGATAGATGTCGGTGTGGAGCGACTCATAGTGGAAGTCTTCCACGACGCCGACGATTTCCAAGGATCGATCGCCGTAGCGGATGGATCTCCCGACAGCGTTTGCCGGTGAGAATCCGTACCTTCTCGCCCCTGCCTCGTTGATCATCACAGCGGCGGTGTCTGTCGCGACGTCCCGCGAGAAGTCGCGTCCAGCCGCCATCGATAGGTCAAGCGTTTCCACGTAGTCGTACCCAACGAAGCTGTAATCCAAATTGCGGCCTTCCGCTTCGGGTGCGTCGAGCGGGAAGAGCGAGTTTAAGAAAAACGTGCCGGGCAGCGAGTAACTGGCGGTGGCGGTCTCAACCCCTACAAGCTGGTCAATTTCCCGTTGAAAGCTGTCGAGGCGCCGTTGGAAGGCATCGTTGTCGGCCGGCGTGCGCATCGGTCCCGCAAGTCCGCGAGCTTGCTCTACAATCATCACGTTCTCCTCGTCGAACCCAAGCCCTTTGGTTTGGAGAAACGCGACCTGCCGATGCACGGTCGCCGTCCCGGCGATGAGCGCGATGGAGATGGTGAACTGAAAAACGACGAGGGCTTTACGTAGCATCGAGCTCCCGTGGGAGCTCTTCGCGTGCCCCCGCAGCGTTTCCACGGGTTTGTAGTTGCTCAGAACGATCGCCGGGTACGCGCCGGCCACGAGACCGACGATCAATACCATACCAACGTATACGACCACGTGCGACGGAGCGAAGAGCGCCGACATCGGAAGGGACTTGCCCGCCAGATCGCCGAAGAGGGGAAGCACCAGGCTGCAGAGGCCGAGCGCGACCGCGAGGGCCGCGGCACTCGTCAGCAACGACTCCCCGAGAAATTGTCCCGCCAGTTGCGAGCGCCCGGCGCCCATCGACTTGCGAACGCCGACCTCGTTGGCACGCTCGCTTGACCGAGCCGTCGACAGATTCATAAAATTGATGCAGGCCAGCAGAAGTACGAAGACGGCGAGGGCGACGAACAGGTAAACGTAGGTCACGTTGCCGGTCCCGCCGCCGGTCTCGAGGGCTGGCGCCCCAACACCCAGGTGGATGCCTGTCAGCGGCTGAAGGTGGAAGTACTGCGGCAGGTCGTCAGCAGCCTTTGGGGCTTCAAGGGCGGCGAGGGTTGGAAGGTGTTCGATGGACACCTGTCGGAGGGTTCGCTCAAAATCAGCCTCCGATATTCCTGGTTGCAGGGTGACGTACGTGACCCAGTCGTTGTACCCCCAGCTGTTCTCCCGTAACGACAGCGTGGTCGTGGACACGATCAGCGCGTAGTCGAGATGCGTGTTTTTCGGAGCGGCTTCCACCATGCCGGTCACCTCCACCGGCGTTCCGTCGATCCGGATCGTTTGCCCGATCGGGTCGGGGTCGTCCGGGAAATACGCTTTCACCGCGCTGGGCGTAAGCAGGACGGTACGGGGGGCGTCCAGCCGGGCAGACCCGCGGGTGACCGACATCCCGAACACCTCGAAGAAGTCGTGGTCGGCGAAGAGGATGTCCGGTTGAATCACCTCCCGGTCGTCGACGCCCACGGTCATTTCGCGAGCGTTCAGGCGTACAACGTTCTCTACGCGTGTGTATCCGGAAGCCAGCGTCGGGGCCAGAGTGGCCGGCCCGTGGGCGAGGGTCGCTTTCACCTGCGGCATGTCGAACGTGTTGAGAACCCGGTAGGTACGTTCGGCCTTCGGGTGAAAGTCGTCGTAGGAGAGCTCGTCGTCCACCCACAATCCGATGAGAATGGCGCATGCAAGTCCGGCAGCGAGGCCGAGTACGTTCAGCGTCGTAAAGCCGGCGTGCCGGCGCAGTGATCGTACGGCGACGAGGAAGTAGCTCCTAAGCATGGGAGGCGGGCGGATTGAGGCGATGAGAAAACAGGGGGCAATGAGGGCGACAGAACTTAGTCGAGCACGAGGCGATCGGCCTCCCCGAAGGTATCGTAGCTGGAGGTGACGACGCGATCGCCGGGCTGGAGGCCGCTCTGGACCTCGAAGTGATTGGGGTTCTGTCGGCCGAGACGGATCTCGCGGCGTACGGCCTCGTCCCCGCCCTCCGTCAACACGAAGGCCCAGTTGCCCCCGGTCGACTGGTAGAAGCCGCCGCGTGACAGCAGGATCGCCTCTTCCGGACTGCCCAGTTCCAGCTTGAGGCGGATCGACTGGCCGCGGCGGACCGCATTCGAGGGCGCGTTCTCGGTAAACCGAAGGTCCACTTCAAACTGACCGCTTTCGACCTCGGGATAGACGCGTGTGACTTCCATCGCGTACTCGGTTCCACCAATCGCCTGCGTCGTCGCCACCTGGCCGCGACGCACCCGCTCGATATAAAACTCATCGATCTGCGCTCGAAGCTTGTAGCTGTCGACCTTGTCGACCTGCCCGAGTCGTGCACCGGAATTGATGATCTGGCCGATTTCAGCGTCCAGGGCCGTAAGCTGCCCGCTGATCGGCGCCGTCACCCGCAAATTGCTCATCGACTCGCGCAGCACGTCGTAGTTGCGCTGCAACCGTTGCTCCGTCTGTCGCATGTTCGCCAGACGACTTTGCTGTGCCAGCGAGTCCTGCACGTAGGCGGAACGGGTCAGGTCCAGCCGGCGCTGCTGATAATTCAGCTCGTCCTTCGTATTCAGGTATTCCTCCTGAGAGATCAGGTTTTTCCCATACAGCCGCTCCTGACGGGCAAACTCTCGGGATAGACGGCTGATCTGATACTCCATCTGGGCGAGCTGTTGCTGGAGGGAGAGGCTTTGCTGTTCCATCTGCAGCTTCAGCTGCTCCATATTGCTCTGCTGCTCCGCTACCTGCGCCTCGCTGTTCAAGACGCTGAGCCGTAAATCGTTGTTGGACAGGCGGAGAATGGGCTGGCCGGCTTCGACCATGGCGCCCTCCCGCACGTACAGTTCTTCCACGCGCCCGCCCTCGACGGCATCCAGGTACACGGTTCGCTCGGGACGGACCGTCGCCGTCACGCTGATGAACTCCTGGAAGGGTCCACGCTCCACGGCCGAAATCGTGATCTTCTCGCGGTCCACGTTCAACGCCTGACCGCCCGTTGCCGTCGTCCAGACCAGGTAGGCCAGACCGGCGACTGCCAGTAGCGCTATCGTCGCCAGAACGACACGACGCGGGGTGATGAGTTTCTTCTCGATCCGCCGATCCACGCCTTCCCCCGTGGTGCCCCCGGACCCGGACGGAGTAGGGTCGGCAGGCCCGTTGTTCGGGGCACCGTCGCCCGAGCCCCCATCGCCGCTTTCCTGCGTGCGGCGGCCGGTGCTCAACAGCGGGCTATTACGGCGGTCCGGCGACCCGGACGATTCAGAAGACGACGTATCGGTCATGGAACGAAGCGGTTTGTGAGAGACGAGGCGCCGGGCATCTCGAGGCGGCGAGGTCTCGTTCGGATGGTCGCGAAATGGAATTGCAAAGGGAGTTCCACGCCACGACACCACCGTTCATGGAGTCTGATCACGGGTGCGGCGGTTCCGACTGTGCGATTGCGCACAGTGTACGTGCGTTAGCGCCCGTTCACGTGGGTCGCGTCCCGCCCGTACCGCTGCTCACGCGGCCTCGGCGACCTTCCGTCCCATTCGATTGCGCTGGAATGCTTTTCGTTCTGTACACTGTCTGTATCATAACACACGCGCGGGATCGCAAGCGATAGAGCGCGAGACGTCCCGCAACGTCTCCCGCCCATTTCCCGGGCTCCCTGCACTGTACTGTACGTCCGCCCATGCCTTCCTCCGTCATGCCCTCCGACGCGTCCACCCCACGCACCGAGACCGACCAGGGCCGCATCCTGATCGTCGATGACAAGCGCGACGTCCTGACCGCCCTCCGGCTTCTGCTCAAAACGTTCGTGTCAGAGGTGCACACCGCCACGGATCCCGGCGCCATCCCCGCCATGCTCGAGGAGCAGACCTACGACACGATCCTGCTCGACATGAACTTTACGCAGGACGCCTCCAGCGGGCGCGAGGGCTTTCTCTGGCTTCAGCGCATTCTCCAGAAAGACCCCGGTGCGGTCGTCGTCATGATCACCGCGTATGGGGGCGTCGAGAAGGCCGTCCGCGCCATGAAAGAGGGAGCGGCCGACTTCATCGTCAAGCCCTGGAACGACGCCGACCTGGTCGCCAGCGTGCAGGCCGCCATCAAGCTGCGCCGTTCCCGCGATGCCGCCCGCCGGCAGGAAGCGCAAGATGATCCCCCGACAAAGACACGTAAGCCTAAACGGGGCACGCAACGGGATGCTGTCGACGAACCGTCTCCGGGCGACTTTGACGAGATCATCGGGGACAGCCCGGCCATGCAGGAGGTGTACCGGACCATTGAGAAGGTGGCACGAACGGATGCCAACGTGCTGGTTCTTGGCGAGAATGGGACGGGGAAGGAGCTCGTCGCCCGGGCGGTTCATCGCCGCTCGCCGCGGAAAGACGGTGCGTTCGTCAGCACCGACCTCGGGGCACTCAGCGAGAGCCTGTTCGAGTCCGAGCTGTTCGGACACGTGAAAGGCTCCTTCACGGGGGCCGATGAGGACCGCACCGGACGCTTTGAAGCGGCCGACGGCGGCACGCTCTTTCTCGATGAGATCGGCAACATCCCGATGCCGCTCCAGGCGAAGCTATTGACCGCACTCCAGCGCCGGGAGATCACGCGGGTGGGTGAAACGGACCCGCGCAGCGTCGACATTCGTCTGATCTCAGCTACCAACCAGCCCATCTACGAGGATACCCAGAACGGCGACTTCCGGCAGGACCTGCTGTACCGGATCAACACGGTGGAAATTCAGCTTCCCCCGCTTCGAGACCGTGGTGACGACATCGTCCTTCTGGCCCGACACTATCTCGAGGAATATGCCGACCGCTACGACACCGACGTGGACGGCGTGAACGACCGGGCGTGCCAGAAACTCAAGGGCTACCATTGGCCCGGCAACGTTCGCGAGCTCAAGCACACCATGGAGCGTGCCGTGATCATGTCCGAGGGACGCATCCTCGCGCCGTCCGACATCGTCTTCAGCGCCCCCAACAGTCCGCGCCCGTCCAGCGCCACCCTCGGCGTCGACACGCTCAACCTCGACGACATCGAGCAGGCCGCCGTCCGGAAGGCCCTCTCCAAGCACGGCGGCAACATCAGCCGCGCCGCCGAAGAACTCGGCATCTCCCGCAAAGCCCTCTACCGCCGGATCGAGAAGTACGGGCTGTGAGGTTCGGGGTTTGGGTAGTGGGGTTTGGGGTTACGACTCGATCGACTTTATAAGGTTCATGAGCATTCGGCTCTCGATATCTGTATCGCGGAGAATCTTTTCTCCTACTGCGTGCTCAATATATCCAAGGTGCATCGAAATGAGGACCTGAGTCTCGGTTTCAAAAACGGACGACCGTGCCAATCGGAGATGGTGGACGTAGTGACGTGCCGTTTTTTGACCCCACCCTTCCGCGATATTGGAAGGCACGGAGACGACTGACCGCCGCATCTGGGATACAAGGCCGTATTTCTCTGGTTGTGGAAATGATACCGTCAGATGATAGATGTCTGAAACGAGCCTCATCCCTCGCTTCCAAACATCCAGATCACGGTAGCTCGCAATTTTACGATTGCACATCACACCTTAAATTACACAGTCACTGTCGAATTTATAAGTGTAAGTATACAATATTACAAATAAATATTCCAATCGAGCACCACTTTTCGCTGACCCTGACCACGAACCCCAAACCTCAAACCTCGCCGCCATGAAACGCTTCCGACTTCAAATCATCGTCCGGCTGGTGGCGATTGTGGTGGTGCTCGGGGGGGCGTATTGGCTGGCGGTCGAGGCGCAGGTGTATGAGCTGGCGCTCGTGGCGGTGCTGACGGCGGTGTACCTGGCCTGGCGGCTCATCCGGTACGTGGAAAAAATGGCGCGGGACCTGACGCGCTTTCTGGAATCGGTGCGCTATGCGGATTTCTCGCAGGGCTTCACCTCGGACGGGCGCGGACCGCTGTTTGACCACCTGCGCGATGCCTTCCGGGACGTGACTGGGGAGTTTCGGCGGATCCGGGCCGAGAAGGAGGAACAGGTGCGCTACCTCGAGAACGTGGTCCAGCACATCGGCATCCCGCTGATCTCGTTTCGCGACGATGGAACGGTCGAGCTCATGAACCGGGCGGCACGTCGCCTCCTCCGCACCGGGCCCATTCGCAACGTGGACGCGCTGACGGACCTGAGCCCCAAGCTGGTCGATCATCTGCGGACGCTGGAGCCCGGTCGGCAGGCGATGGTGCGGGTGACGGAGGACGACCGGACGATGCAGCTGTCGGTGAGCGTCAGTCGCTTCCGGCTGCGCGACGAAGCCCACGCGATCGCCACCATCCAGGACCTGCGTAACGAGCTCGAAGAGAAGGAAATGGAAGCGTGGCAGCAGCTCACGCGTGTCCTCACGCACGAGATCATGAACTCCGTCGCACCGATCTCCTCCCTTGCCTCCACCGCACACCGGCTGCTCGCCGATGTGCCTGCCGGAGACGGGGCCGACCCAGAGGACCAACCGGGGGAGGTGACCGCGGACGCACGAGAAGCCGTCGAAACGATCGAGCGCCGCTCCAAAGGACTTATCTCGTTCGTCGACTCCTACCGCAGCTTCACCAAGATCCCGAACCCGACCTTCGAGGTGCTGGAAGCGGGAGACATGTTCGAAAACGTGCGACGCCTCCTTCGCGTCCAGATCGAGGAGCATGACCTGGAATGCGACATTCAGGTCCATCCCGACCCGCTGGAGTTCACGGCCGACCCGGAGCTGATCGAGCAGGTGCTGATCAACCTGACCCTGAACGCGATGCAAGCCGTAGAGGGCCGCGACGGCGCGCGGATTGAGATGAGGGCGCGGATCGACCGACGCTCCCGACCGGTCCTCCAGATCGCCGACAACGGCCCCGGGATTGCACCAGACGTTCAGGAACGCATCTTCGTCCCCTTCTTCACCACCAAAGAGGACGGCTCCGGCATCGGCCTCAGCCTTTCCCGGCAGATCATGCGCCTCCACGGCGGCACCCTCACCGTTCGCTCAGAGCCTGACGTCGAAACCGCCTTCACGCTTCGGTTTTAGGTTGTTCGTTGGTTCGTTGGATCGTTTGTTCGTTGCATCGTTGGTTCGTTGGGTTTTACGGATTGGGGATTGCGCATTGAGGATGGGGCGGTCGGCCGGTCGTCACGGTCATGCCGGACGTTGAGGAACCGGGCAATCGTCCAGTCTCCCCTTCTCCCTTTCTCCCTCTCGTCCTTTCTCCCCTTACCCCCACGTCCGGACCAGGACGACGCACCCGGCGTTTCACTCTTTCCGTTTTCGCCTCATCAACCGCTGGCCTCATGGACACGCCTTCGACCCGCGATTCGATTGTCACGCTCGATCCGGAGCAGCCGTTCTGGGATCGATTTCACATGGTGGCCCCACTCGTCGTGATCGG
Organism: Longibacter sp.; assembly: GCF_051155795.1. Classification (NCBI taxonomy): domain Bacteria; kingdom Pseudomonadati; phylum Rhodothermota; class Rhodothermia; order Rhodothermales; family Salisaetaceae; genus Longibacter; species Longibacter sp. The sequence goes on along the minus strand of NZ_DAXETW010000069.1, from coordinate 126 downwards.
CACGACGGACGAGGAGGGCACCGTCAATCTCGCGCCGAAGCACATGGCGATGCCGATGGGGTGGCGCGACTACTTCGGTTTCGTCTGCACGCCGCGGCACAAGACGATGCGAAACGCCAAGCACAC
>NZ_DAXETW010000068.1:0-22530 GCF_051155795.1 Longibacter sp. | reverse complement strand
GCGTACGACTTGGTCGGGCGCACATTGGCGAACAGGCTTAGCGCCTTCCGAATCGTGACGTTGAGGCTCTTGTAGCCGCCGCCCTGAGGCGTCGTGATTGGACCTTTGAGAAAGACGCGATTGCTGCGAATGGCATCCCATGCCTCTTCGGGGATGCCCGACGTAATCCCCCGTTCGTAGGCCGCGCGGCCGACCTCGATGACGTCGTATGAAAGCGGCGCGTTCGCTGCGTCGAGGACGCGGAGTACGGCCTCGGTAATTTCGGGACCGATGCCGTCTCCGTAGGCGACGGCGACGGGGACGGTCCCGGTATTTTCAAGCATCCGCTGGGGGGAAGGGGCAAGCGTGACGTCCGCAGACGAACCGTCCGAAGAGCTGAAATCGACGGCGGCGCGGGAAGGATCAGGATGCGTGCTCATGAGGAGGGAGAGTACAATGTGAGGATCAGTCGAAGAGGTCCTGCGCTCCGGCGAATGGACGCGAGACCGGGCTGCAGACGCCGGGCCCACGTACCCCCATAGAAAAGGCCGCCCTTCGATACACGGCGTGCGTATCAAGGTCGGCCAGCGTTCCAGACAACCGCGTGTCATCCGGGGCGTCATGCCCGTCTGCCTGCCACGTTTGTCTCGCTCGAAGGCGCAGTCGGTATGTGTATACGGCCTGATCCTCTGGCTCGGCCATCCGCCGATCCGTCTATCCTGCCGTCCGACCCACCCAAACTCCATCGATGAACATTTATTCCCGATGCCCGCCCCGGTCGCAGGTTTTTCACAAAGGATGACGCAGGCCCATGTCGGTCGCAACGAGGCTCATTCCCACCGGCTGGCTAGATCCCCGCTGAGGACGAACACGAACACGCGCTCGCCGGTCTGAGCGCTAATGTCCGTGTGCATACTGACGACCTCGAGGCCGACTTCCTCCTCCACCAGGGCCTCAAGGTCATCGCTACAACTTTCCACGAGGCGGGACCGCATCTGCTTGATCATCTCGATGCCGCCCGATTCGTCGCTGAGCTGTCGCTCGGCCGGACTCAGTATGCCGGTCAGGCGAACGAGGACCATGTCATCGAGAATATATGCCTTCGCCTCGCGTGGGCCGCGGCCGAGGTATTCGCGCTCAAACCGGGTGATCGCCTCGGTGATGGCAGCTTCGACCTGTCCTTTCGTACGATCCATGCAGTGCATCGAGCAGTATGAGACGGAAACAACGTGATTCGTCCCCGCCAACAGCATGTCGCACAAAAAAGTTTGCCCCCGACGGTGAAACCCCGTCGAGGGCATGGAAGGACGGCCCAACATAGTCGCTGCCGGCGGGATCAGGCCGCCATCGTTTCCTTCGGCGCCCGGGTGGGTCGAAAGGCATCCGGCTCCGGCACAATGCTGTCCAGAACGCGTGCGGTGGACAGGACACCCGGCATGCCGGCGCCGGGGTGGGTGCCTGCGCCGACGAAGTACAGGTGATCTACGTCCTCGCTCCGGTTGTGAGGTCGGAACCAGGCGCTCTGCTTAAGGATCGGCTCCACGCTAAACGCCGCCCCCTTCAGACTTTTGTAGTCCGTCAGGAACTCGCGCGGCGTCAGCATGCGGGACGTGACGAGGTGGTCATCGAGGCCGGGTAGAATCGTATCCGCGAGATAGTCAGACACGGCCTGCCGGTACGGCTCGGCCTGGACACGCCAGTCGATACCGCTTTCGAGGTGCGGAACCGGCGAAAGGACATAGAAGGCATCGTGTCCCTCGGGCGCCATCGACGGGTCCGTCTTCGTCGGACGGTGCAGATACAAACTGAAGTCTTCCGCCAGCTCCTTGTTGTGGAAGATGTCGTCGAGCAGGGATTCGTACCGCTCCCCCATCAGAATGGTGTGGTGCTCGACGTCCTCGTAGGTTCGGTCCGTGCCGAAGTACCAGACAAACAGGCTCATCGAGTAGTTCATGTTTTCGACCCGTTCATCCGTCCAGGTGTCCCGGTCACTCGGATGGATCATGTGACGGTACGTCCACCCGACGTCGGCATTCGACACCACCAGGTCGGCATCGATGACCTCCCCGTCGGTGAGGCGAACGCCGCTGGCCCGGCCGTTCTCGACGAGAATCTGCTCGACGTCAGCACCGTAGCGCTGCGTTCCGCCCAGGCCGTCGATAAGATCCGAGAGCCCGGATACTAGCGATCCCGTGCCGCCCATCGAATACCAGACGCCCCACTTTCGCTCAAGAAACGCTATGAGCGTATAGATCGACGTCGTGGTGAAGGGGTTGCCGCCCACGAGCAGCGGGTGAAAGGACAGAACCTTCCGAATTTTGGGATGCTTGACGTACTTCGATACGAGGTTGTAGACGGTTCGATGGCTTTGCAGCTTCACCATCGCCGGAATGATCTTCAGCATGTCCGACAGGTTGTCGAACGGGACATGCCCGAGTTCTTCAAAACCGATATCGAAGATCTCCTCGCTCTTCTCGAGGAACCGTTTGTAGCCGTCGACATCGGACGGGGCAAACTTGCGGATTTCCCGCACCATGTCCGCCATGTCCCCGTTATAGTCGAAATGGGTGCCATCGTCAAATCGGATGCGATAGAACGGGTCGACCGGCACCAGCTCCACGTCGTCGGACAGGTCGCGGCCACAGAGCGACCACAGTTCGTCGAATAAAAACGGAGCCGTGACGACCGTAGGCCCCGCATCGAAGGTGAATCCGTCCTGTTCGAACACACGCGCGCGGCCGCCCGGCTGATCAAGCCGATCCAGGACCGTGACGCGAAATCCGCGGGCTCCGAGGCGAATGGCTGCGGCAAGACCGCCGAAGCCGGCACCGACCACGACCGCGTGGGGGGCGTCCGGGCCGGCAGAAACAGGCTCGGTGCGCGTATTCAGCGCCGCATCGTCCCGGCGTACCATCTTCTGCATCCAACTCATATTCCATCGCGTTGAGTGTGAACGTTTGTGCGCCTGTGCCAACGCCAGCCCGACGCGCCGGGTTCATCCCAACCGCGACGCTTCAGTTACACGACGCCGACTACGTGGAGGGCAAAATTCGTCGGGCCCTCCGTCAGGATTTCGGTACCCTCGTACGCGCAGACGCGCTTCTTCGCAGGAAATCGAAGCGGGAGTCCATCGTCGGCTGAACATCCGTCGGACCCGGGGGTTTGCATCTACTGCCCGCTTCCGCACATCACGACCACAGCCGATAACCTGTACATGCCGACGGCCGATACGAAGACATCGACGGTAGAGGACCAGCTACGCGCTCTGGTTCGTCTCCAGCACATCGACAATCGCATCGATCAGATTCAGAAACTCCGGGGTGACCTTCCGGATGAGATTCAGGATCTTGAGGACGAAAAGGCCGGATTGGAAACGCGTCTGGAGAAGTTCGAGCAGGAGCTCAAGGACAAGAAGGTGGCCAAGCGCCAGGCCGAGCTCGACATCAAGGAAGCCGAGCAGCTCATTGAGAAGTATGAGCAGCAGCAGCTTCAGGTGCGCAACAACCGTGAGTACGACGCGCTCACGAAGGAGATCGAGGCGCAGAAGGAGCGCATCGAAAACGCCGAAGAAGCGATCGAAGAGTCTGAAAACACGCTCGAGAACAACGAAAGCGCCATTTCCGAGACGGAGTCGCGACTTGAAGATCTGCGTGGAGTCCTCGACGAGAAGCGCGACAAACTGAACGACGTTCTCCAGGAAACGGAGGATGAAGAATCCGCGCTCAATTCGATTCGAGATGAGGCGGAGGAAAAAGTCGACGAGCGCTACCTCAACGCATACACCAAGCTGCGTAATCGCCTCCGAGACGGCCGAGCCGTAGTGCCCCTGAAGCGAGGGGCGGCGGCCGGCTTTGCTGTTCCTCCCCAACGCCAGGTCGAAATCCGGCAGCGTAAGCATATTGTCGCATGCGAGCATACCGGGCGCATCATCGTCGACCAGGAGCTCTACAACGAAACGGTCGACGACATGAAGGCACGCCTCGACCTGTAGGACCGCGTCAAGAATCGTTAGGAACGCGTCCAGGACCGCGTCGCTGGGCGCACGTCTGCGACTGCGACGGTGAGCGAGAGGGCTAGATCGAGATCCTTTCCGGGATCTCGCGTTTCGTCCTGCTCGTTATGTACGATATGAGGGAACCTGGCGGGCATGGCTCGCCGGGCTCCAGGCGTGTGAACCGGATGATCGCTCCGTCGGCGAGAGTCGGCGGTGAGGAAAGTCCGAACACCACAGGGCACCGTGCTTCCTAACGGGAAGACCCCGTCCGGCGCGTTCCCTACGGAACGAGCGGCCGGGCCGGGGATGGCACGTGCAACAGAGAGGAGTCCCGCCGATGACTGCGTCTTCGGACGTAGCACAGGTAAGGGGTGAAAGGGTGCGGTAAGAGCGCACCGGCGCGACCGGGTGACCGTCGCGGCCAGGCAAACCCCACGGGGTGCAAGACCCAGTAGCACCGCATGCGTCCCGGGCATCGTCCCGGCGCAATATGGCGGCCCGCCGAAGACGCGGTGCGGGTAGGTTGCTCGAGACGATCGGCGACGATCGTCCCAGATAGATGATGATCCCCGCTGATGGGTCCGCGGCAGACCGACGGCGGGACAGAATTCGGCTTACAGGTTCGCACGCGCCGCACACTTTTTGCCGGTCTCCCGAGGATCGGCTGTCTCGAAGAAGCAGCCTCCAGCGATGGGGGCTGCTTTTGTGTTGTGGGTCGTGCGTTGTGGGTCGTGCGGCAGGGTCATGGCGTCAGTGGATGCCATACACGAAAAACGCCACGCCTCCCACGGATGGGAAGCGTGGCGTTGAATGTCACGGCGTGATGCGTGACGGTCGGAGCTCGAGATCAACTCGAGCGGCCGAGGGATGGGTGCGGTTTACATCATGCCACCCATTCCGCCCATGCCACCCATTCCGGCAGGCATTCCGCCGCCGGCGGGGGCACCGCCGCCGCCGCCACCATTGTCGTCTTCGTCTTCCTTCGTGACAATGACGGACTCGGTGGTGAGCATCAGTGCAGCCACGGACGCCGCATTCTCAAGCGCGGAACGCGTGACCTTCGTCGGATCGATTACGCCCTCATCCATCAGCCGGCCGTACTTCTCTGTACGGGCGTTGTAGCCGAAGTCACCGTCTTCGCTGAGCACCTTCTGGACCACGATGGATCCTTCGGCGCCTGCGTTCTCCGCAATCTGGCGGAGCGGCGCTTCAACAGCCTTCTTGATGATGCCGACGCCAATCTCCTGGTCTTCATTCTCAACGTCGAGACCATCCAGAACGTGGAGGGCACGGAGATAGGCAACGCCGCCTCCCGGCAGGATGCCTTCTTCCACTGCCGCACGCGTGGCGTGGAGCGCATCTTCGACGCGAGCCTTCTTCTCCTTCATCTCCGGCTCGGTCGCTGCACCAACCTTCAGCACGGCAACACCGCCCGAAAGCTTGGCCAGACGCTCCTGCAACTTCTCACGGTCGTAGTCCGACGTGGAGGAGCTAATCTGCTGTTTGATCTGGTTGACACGGGCGTTGATCTGCTCTTCCTGCCCGGCGCCATCAACAACCGTCGTGCTGTCCTTGTCGATCGTGATGCGGTTGGCCTGGCCGAGCATGTCGAGCGTGGCGCTCTCCAGCTTGTAGCCTTTCTCTTCCGAGATGACCGTACCGCCGGACAGAACAGCGATGTCTTCCAGCATGGCTTTGCGCCGATCGCCGAAGCCGGGTGCCTTCACGGCCGCCACCTTCAGCGTGCCCCGAAGCTTGTTCACGACGAGCGTCGCGAGCGCTTCGTTCTCAACGTTCTCCGCGATGATAAGCAGCGGCTGACCCGTCTGGCTGACCTTCTCGAGAATCGGCAGCAGGTCTTGCATCTTACTGACCTTGCCGTCGATCACGAGTACATACGCATCTTCGAGTACCGCCTCCATGTTCTCGGAGTCGGTCACGAAGTACGGCGAGAGGTAGCCGCGGTCGAACTGCATGCCTTCCACGACGTCAAGGTACGTCTCAATGCCGCGGGCTTCTTCCACGGTGATGACGCCGTCCTTTCCAACACGATCGAACGCATCGGCAATCAGTCGGCCGATCTCGTCGTCGTTGTTGGCGGAAATCGTTGCGACCTGCGAGATGCGATCTTTGCCTTCCACCTCGTTGCTCTGCGCGCGGAGGTCAGCAACAATGGCGCGAACCCCTGCGTCAATGCCGCGCTTCAGATCCATCGGATTCGCACCCGACGTGACGCTCTTGAGGCCGCGGTTGATGATGGCTTGCGCCAGCACCGTCGCTGTCGTCGTTCCGTCACCGGCAACGTCAGAGGTCTTGGAGGCAACCTCCTTGACCATCTGGGCGCCGACGTTCTGCATTTTATTCTTCAGCTCGATCTCCTTCGCGACCGTGACACCATCTTTCGTGATGGTCGGCGCGCCGAAGGATTTCTCGAGGACGACGTTCCGTCCCTTCGGCCCGAGCGTCACCTTGACGGCACGTGCCAGCGTGTCAACACCCTCCTTGAGGGCATTGCGCGCTTCTTCTTCGAACTTGATGTCCTTGCTCATAAATCAGTGGTGGTTCGATTCGATTGTATCGCTGAATTCGAGCCCTGCCCCTCCGTGGGCAAGACTGGTCCAACTCAGTTTGACTGAAGGAGCTGCCGGATCGGCCGACTTATCCTTCGATCACGCCGAAGATGTCGCTTTCGCGCATGATCAAGAATTCTCCGCCGTCGAGCGACACCTCGGTGCCGGCGTACTTGCCGTAGAGAACTTCGTCGCCTTCCGACACGGTCATATCGACCTTGGTGCCGTTCTCAACGCGACCCGGCCCAATCGCGACAACGGTGCCTTTCTGCGGCTTCTCCTGAGCGGAGTCAGGGATGTAAAGACCGCTTTCCGTTTTTTCGTCCGCCTCGAGTGGCTGGACGACCACGCGGTCACCAAGTGGTTTGATGCTCGCCATGATACCCTCCTTGATTAGTGAGCAGTGAGTGCAAGTGGAACTTCATTTTTCTCTGTTAGCACTCTCCAGTGGCGAGTGCTAATAAATCTAAGAAGCTGTACATTAGCGCCATCACGCTGTTCCTTTCTGCGGCGCTCGACCGGGTGAAGATTAGTTAACCGAAAGAGAACGTCGGGAGAGCTACGACGTAGGCCGTCTTGCATCGCCATCCGCCCGGCCATCTCAGACTTTTTATGTCCTCCTCTCCGCCGTTCCTGTCGTGGCAGGGCCGCATGTGGCGTCTTTGGCTCGGCTCTGTTGCCGGCGCGGCCCTTCTGGTCGGCCTTGCCGTAATGCCACCGTGGCTGCCACCGTGGGCCCGATGGCTATTAATGGAGGCGTTCGCGCCGCTCTGCCACCAGCTCCCGGCCCGCTCCCCAACGATCGACGGCACCCACATCGCCGTCTGTGACCGTTGCATCGGGATCTATGCAGGGCTACTCAGCGGCGTCGTTCTGGCTGCGGTCCTTCGCGCCGCAGCACGACCGGTCTGCAGGCAGTGGCTGGATACATCCTCGCTTACCTGGGATCGGTTGCTCTCCACACTACGATATGCCCTTGCCGGCGCGCTCATCCCACTCGCCCTCGACTGGATCGGGCCGTTCATCGGGGCATGGACACCATTTCACGGCTGGCAAAACTCGCCGGTGAGCCGCGTCGGTACTGGCGCCCTCCTCGGCGTAGTCGCGGGTCTGTTTCTTGTCGTGGCGATTGCCTCGGGGGTGTCGCGAGGACGGACATCGACAGTGCCGCCGGACGCCGGTCAGGCCAACGACAACGGCACCTCTGCCTCTGCCTAGCGGCACCGCGAATTTCGGCCGATCCGGCCGCTCTCCTGCCAGACCATTGTACGGACGGAGAAAACGTCGTTTCAATTCTGCCGTCCCGTAACTACCTTTTCGCGCACGTTCAGATGTAAAGTCCGGCCATCATATTCGCGAACGAGTTCGCGACGCCGTTCGCACCTTCGCCGGGTTTGCCCTTTCACCCTCTGTGCGATCATTCACCTAACACGATTATGTCGACCAAGCAAACGTCCATCATCATCGGTGGACTCGTCGGCGGAGTGCTGAGCACCTCGCCGATCAGTGTCATCAATTGCCTGTGCTGCCTCGGCGTCATTCTGGGTGCCATGGCGGGCATATGGTATTATACCAACCAGGAGCAGATCACAGCCGAGACGGCCGATGCTGCGGTGATGGGGGCCGGGATGGGCGTCCTCGCCGCCGTGTTCAGCGCCGCCTTCACCTATCTTCTCGGCTCGATCGGACTGGTCCCGACCAGCGAAGACCAGCTGCAGAATGCCATGCAGCAGGAAGGAATGACGGAGGAAGGGCGTCAGATGCTTCGCAACATCCAGGAGTACATGTCGAGTGTGGGTGGCATGATTCTGATTACGGGCGTCAGCGCCTTCATCTATGCGATTTTCGGCGCAATTGGCGGTGCAATCGGGGCCGCGCTATTCAAGAGAGGCGAGGGCACCCTGCAGTAGCTGCACACCGGAGCGATGCAGCGCCCGGATTGGCGGATCCTCGACGAGGCCAGTCACGTCGTGGGCCGTACGCCCCCCCTGTAATCCTTAATCTTCGATTCCCAATTCCCAATCCGAAACCCAATCAGTCGAATAGCGACGGGGCATCCTGGCGCCGGTCCAGCTCTTCGATCAGCTTACGATTGGCGCGGGGAAATGCGTAATTGTCGAGGTCCGTAAGATTAACCCATCGGATCGGCTGTCCTTCCTCGGACGTGGGCTCTCCCTCGATGAGGCGGCACCGAAACGCGTAGAGCGTGATCTTGAAGTGAGAGTAGGCGTGCGAAAGCGTGTAAAACGGGGCTTCGACGTCGACCTCGATGCCCAGTTCTTCTCGGAGCTCTCGGGCGCACGCGTCCTCCATCGACTCGTCGTCCTCGGATTTCCCGCCGGGAAATTCCCACAGCCCGCCCAGTAGGCCGTCCTCCGGCCGCCGTTGGATGAGGATAGACCCGTTGTCGTTAAACACCAGCCCGACGGCCACGTCGTGGTGCGGTACGGGCCGGGACTCGGGCCGCACCGGGTAGGACGCGGGACTGCCTGCGGCATTGGCCGAACAGGCATGCTGCACCGGACACTGCTTGCACGTGGGCGACGTCGGCGTGCAGATGGTTGCGCCAAGCTCCATCATCGCCTGGTTGAAGTCGCCCGCCCGCTCGGGATCGAGCAGCTCTCCCGCTAGACGCCGGAAATGCCGCTGCGTCTTGGCCTTTTTAATATTTGCGTCCGACGCGAACACCCGGCTGACGACCCGCATCACGTTGCCATCCAAGACCGGGTGCGGCTCGTTATAAGCGATCGACAGGACCGCCGCGGCCGTGTAGGGACCGATCCCCTTCAGGTTACGGATGGCATCATAATCGCGCGGCACCGTCCCGTCATGCTCGCGCACGACCTGCCCGGCGGCATGGTGAAGATAGCGGGCGCGCGAATAGTACCCGAGCCCTTCCCATAGCTTCAGGACGTCGTCCTGTTCGGCATCGGCGAGGTCTTCGACGGTCGGAAAGGCGTCGACGAACCGGCGATAGTAGTCCCGAACCGTGTCGACCCGCGTCTGCTGAAGCATGATCTCCGACACCCAGATCCGGTATGGGTCTCCGGTCTTCCGCCACGGCATCTCCCGCTTGTTCTCATCGTACCACTCCATGAGCGGTCCTCGGAAGGCCTGAATCTGCTCATCAGATGCGGAAAGGCTGTCGAGATCGGGCATGGACGTGAGACAACTCGTTACAGAGTGAGGGCAATCGTCGGCGTGCAACAAACCGGCATCGGACATTGGCGGAGCACCGGTGCCGGTGCCGTTGACTCCACGCCGGCGGGGCGTTTTACTTCACGGAGACCTTAACACGCACCGTGTCGATGGGCGAGCCATCGGCCTCCGCGATCAGATCGATTCGATGCAATCCGGTATCTTCCGGTCGCGTCACCCAGAGAAGGGAGCGGCCGGCCACGCTCGACAGTGCAGGGCCTCGAATGAGGTAATAACGCGACACCGGTCGGTCGTTGATGCGCTCCGGAAGGGTGAGAATGAGCGACTTCCCGGCCTGGACGGTCTGCCTCAGGGTATCACGGTCTGCAACCGCGCGAGGCACGGGTCGTTCATGGCCGTGGCGTACGGCACCTGCTGGTCCGACCGTGAAGCCCAGGATCAGCACACCGACGGCGGAAGATACCAGCATCAACAACATCTTGTGCCGCATCGGTGTACCGCGCATAAACAGAAGGAAGGGTGTGCAGATCGGGAGACAACGATTGAAATGAGGAGCGCTTCGCAGGACCACAGGCTGTACTCGACGCGCCGGGCAGTGTTGCTGTTCGTGCTCGGGTTGGTCCTCCTCCTGGTTTCTGCGTCTCGGTGTGACGCCCAGAGCGAAGACCCGACCGCCTCGGATACCACGTCCACCTGGTTTATTGTAGTGGACGGCGACACGACGATGTGGGCAGACACGATCTCGCATGCGGAGCCGCCCAACAGCCCCGCAGGTATCTTGTCCTCGGTCCGCACATCTGGATATTATGCGGCGCGACTCGACTCCGTAACGCAGGATACTTCCGCCTCGTCGCAGCAGCGATACGCGCACATCCATCGCGGGCCGCACGTGGTTCTCGGTCCCCTTCAGGTGGACAGCCCCGACTCCATCCTCGCAGAGGAGACGCGCACGCTACTCGACCTTAAACAGGGAGAGCCGCTCTCCGCCCTGGACCTTAAGACGGCGATCGATGACGTCCTTACCGCCTTCGAGGGCGAAGGTTATCCGCTCGCCGAGGTGCGCATTGACAGCGTCTGGCTGAACGAAACGGCTGATCCAGCAGAAATGGGTCTTGGCCTCCAGGTTCGTCCCGGCCCTCGGCTGTGGCTGAAACGGGTCGTTTTGCCGCCCGGCACGCGAACGTCTCCCCGCTTTGTCGCCCGGCGTGGCGGCCTCCAACTCGGAGAACCGCTCCGGAACTACGACCCGGGCCGTCTCCGCACCGCACTCCAGCAAACCGGGCTGTTTGACATGGTCGGACCGCCGGAGCTTCGCGTCGATGCGGATGGTGGCGCTACGCTCTTCATCCCGATCCGCGACGTGTCGCCAGGGACGTTCGATGTTGTGATAGGATACCTGCCGGGCACCAACGGCGGACAACTGGTCGGCAACGGGCGGCTGGCCCTCCGGAACGTGCTCGGGGGAGGACGGCGGCTCACCCTTCGGCTCGACCGCCGCCCGGGGCAGGTCAGCCTGCTCGACGTCCAGGCGGTCGACCCGTACGTCGCCGGGCGACCGATCCGCACGGAGGTATCGTTTTCAGGCGAGCAGCGAGACTCCACATACGGCCACCGACGCTATCGCCTCGCCGTAGGAGTGAACCCGAAGCCCACGTGGAGCGTGTCGGTCACTGGAAGCCGAGAGGTGGTCCGGCCCGGGCAGGGGGGAACGGCAATCGTACGAAACGAGCAACAAATCCCACGATCGTCTGCGTACTTCTACGGGGTCAGCGCCACGTTCGAGCGCCTGGACGACCCCGTCAACCCCCGCCGAGGGGTGGAAGCCTCCGCCCGCCTTGAGCAGGGACGCAAGCGACGGTCGCTGCGACGCGTGGTGGCTGGCGACACGCTTACGGAATCCGAGACCCTCAGGCAGGAGCGAGTCACCGGGTCCGCTCGGCTCTATCTCCCGACGTTTAACCGACAACTGATCGCGCTTGGAGCGGACGCCCACCTGCTTCGGAGTGACGCCTACGACGAAAGCGACCTGTTTCGGCTGGGCGGCGCACAGACCCTTCGCGGTTACGACGAGGACCGCTACGCCGGTCGCATCACCCTCCGCGGACTGGTGGAGTACCGGGTGCAACTCGATCCGGTCTCGTACGCATTCGCGTTCGCCGATCTGGGATTCGTGGAAACGCCGACGACGGCCGAATTCGCGGAGCGGCGACGCGTGCTCCCCGGCTACGGTATTGGACTCCAGTTCGGAACGCCGCTTGGCGTCGTCCTTCTTAGCTACGCCCTGCAGCCGGAAGAATCTCCTGCCCGCGGTCGTATACACCTCGGTCTCAGCCTCGGGCTGTAGGCGGACCGGTGACCGGGCAGCATCCCCCTGCTAAATATGAACCGGCGCTCCGCGACAAGCAGCGAACGTCGGCGCCCTCCCCTCGCACCGCTGATTTCACACGACAAAGCACCATGACGACGCAGTTTTATGCGCCCCCATCCAGCATCCGTGGGCAACGCGTGATTCTCGACGGAGATGAGGCAAAGCACATCGCCCGCTCCCTGCGCAAGCAGCCGGGCGATGTCGTCTACGTCGTGGACGGTAACGGGCATCGCTTCGAGGTGAAACTCGATCACGTGAAGCCGAAGCAGGTCGTTGGCAACATTCGAAAGACGACAGAAAACGCCGGGGAGCCGCCGTATCACCTCACGGTCGCGATCGGCCTTCTGAAGAATAGAAATCGATTCGAGACCTTCCTGGAAAAGGCCGTTGAGTGCGGTGTATCAAGCGTCGTCCCGCTAGAAACCGACCGAACCGAGGTGCAGAGCCTACGAGAGCAACGTGCCAGCAACATTCTAACTGCCGCCATGAAGCAGAGCGGCCGATCCGTGCGGCCCGACCTGACCGAGCCGATGTCGATAGCGCAGATCGTCGAGACCCGGCGTGCGGGCACGGATGAATGCTGGATCTGTCACGAAGCGGCAGACGCCGAACCGCTGTCGGCTGGCGTGAATGCTTCGCCGGTGACGCCCGGAAAGCGACCTCGCCTTCTCGTGTTCATTGGTCCGGAGGGCGGGTTTACGGAGTCGGAGGTCCGAGCCGCACGGGATGCAGGAGCGGAACCCGTGCGCCTGGGCCCACACCGACTCCGCACGGAAACAGCCGGCATCGTGGCTGCGTCGGCGATCTCGCTCGCTTACGCAGCGGCCAACCCGATGGATCGCGCCTCTTTTCTGTGAAGATCCACAGGACGCCGACTGTGGAAGGAGCAACCATCATGTAATCATCGTTGGCTCGACGCTATGGATGCAACAGACCCATACCTGAAACGACCGGATCGTCGCGACCTGAGCGAGAAGGAGATCTCTTCCGCTCAATTGGTCGAGGGCGTGTTGCTCAACGTGTATCGCGATAAGGTGCGCACGCCGGACGGAGACACCTCCCAGCGAGAGTGGATCGATCATCCGGGTGCGTCTGCCATCGTCCCGCTCTTCGCGGACGGCAGCACGATCTTGATTCGGCAGTTTCGGTATCCGGCACGACGGACCTTCCTGGAAGTGCCGGCCGGCAAGATCGACCGACCGGGAGAGGATCCCGCCGATGTTGCCGCTCGCGAACTCGAAGAAGAGACGGGGTGGACTGCCGAGTCGTTTACCCACCTTGCATCTTCCTTCCCCTGCATCGGGTACAGCAACGAGGTAATTCACTTTTACCTCGCGACGAATTTGACCAGAGGTACGCAGGACCTCTCGGACGGCGAGTTTGTTGATGTACATCGCTTGCCATTCACCGATGCCGTCGCAATGACCCGGAACGGAGATGTTCGCGACATGAAGACGACGGTAGCACTCATGTACGCGGACGCACACCTACGGAACGACGGTTCGGCGCGCTAACGCCACAGCCAGTCTCACACGGAATTCCGATGCTACGTTTGATCGTCTGATCGGCGACGCGTATCGTCCTCTTCTGATACTTCACGAATCGCACCCGCACACGGATGTTTACGGCACTCGTTATTTTCATCGCAATCATCGGCGTCATCATGACCGGCGTCGTCCTGATGCAGAGTGGACAGGGCGGCGGCCTGGCCGGGATTGCCTCCGGTGGCGCCACCCGGGACGTTCTCGGCTCACGTCGCGCACCGGATCTGCTGGAGCGCGGTACCTGGATCCTCGCGGGTATCTTCATCGCGCTCTGCATCCTCAGCAACTTCGCCATCGGCGAGGACGAGCGCGAGCCGGTCATTCCGAGCACCACACAGCAAGCCCCGGGCAACAACGCACAGGGCCTGAACCCGTCCTCCGACGGCGCGATGAACGGAAACGGCCTTCCTGGCGGCGGCAACCAAGGCGGCTCGAATGGCGGCGGAGAATCGGGCTCGAACTAACGCGCACCGTCCAGCGTGCGCCGACCGTTTCTCAGCACGGTCAGGCGCTGGACGGCACCCCTTACCCCGATTCGCAGAACTGGACGCAGATGTAAGTTAGACGGTTAAATGCGGTCATCCCCCGACGCGTGCAGCCACGCCAGGGGGATTTTAGTATGCGATAACGTTGCAGCTGCCACGAGATCAGCGAGAGGTGAAGCACGCTACGCATCCACGCTAACGACCGGGAAGGTCACCGACACGCACGTCCCGGTCCCCTTCTCGCTGTCGATCGTGAGCTGTCCACCCATGCACTCAACGATTCGTTTTGAGACGGTCAGGCCGAGACCGCTACCCTGATGGGATCGTGTATTCCCTTCGCTTTCCTGAGAGAAGGCGTCGAAGATTCTCGCCTGGAACGCTTCGTCGATTCCCGCGCCCGTGTCGCGGACGCAGATCACCACGTCATCGCCGCGCTGCTGGACCTCCACTGAGATGCTACCGTCCTCCGTGAATTTGAGGGCGTTGTCGATCAGGTGGTTCACGACGCGGCCGAGCAACTCGAAGTCGAACTCGGCGAAGACGTGCGTGTCGGGGACCTCCACCGAGAAGGCGAGATCGTTTTCTTCCACGGCCTCGGCGTGGGACGACGTCATGCGCGTGATGGCGTCGGCCACCGACTGGATTTCCATGTCGGGATCCAGCGTACCGGCCTCCAATTGCGCGAGGTCGAGCAGCGAGTCCAGCGTCAATAGCAGGCGGCGACCGCTTCGCTCGATCAAGTCGACAAACCGCTGGTAATCATCACTTACGCCATCGCTCAGAATCGATGTGAACCCGAGGATGACGGTGAGCGGCGTTCGGACCTCGTGCGTCATATTGGACAACACGGTCGAACGAAATTGAGCAATTTCTTCGGCTCGCTCCTTCGCCTCAATCAGCGCCTGCTTCTTTTCCTCCCGCTGGGTGATGTCCGTCATCACCGCCAGCACGCACTCCTCCCCTTCCACCGAGATGCGCTGAAACGAGGAGAGCGCCGTCACG
This sequence comes from Longibacter sp., assembly GCF_051155795.1. Classification (NCBI taxonomy): domain Bacteria; kingdom Pseudomonadati; phylum Rhodothermota; class Rhodothermia; order Rhodothermales; family Salisaetaceae; genus Longibacter; species Longibacter sp. The sequence continues at coordinate 7,429 of NZ_DAXETW010000068.1, read as the reverse complement.
ATGCTTCCATCGGAGCGACGAAACTTCGCTTCGACATCGTAGACGGCGTCCTGGGCGGCGAGACGATTGGCTAGCTGCTCCTCCTGCGACTCGTTCACCCACAGGTTTAGATCGTCGGGCCGGTGACCTATGATCTCGTCATGCGGAAACCCGACGAGGCTGCACATCGCATCGTTCACGTCCATGTACTGCCAGTCCTCCAGGCGGCAAATGGCGATGGGGGCTGGACTGGCACGGAAGATCTTGTCGAGGAGCGTCCGACTCTCCCGCACGGCGACGGCAGCTTTTTTCCGCTCGGTAATATCGACAAGACTGACGAGCGCGCATACGGCGTGATCAATCTCCGTGAGTCGGGCACTCAGGAGGACGACGCGCGGCCTTTCTCCCGGCAGATGAACCCGCAGCTCGCGGTCGTGGATCGCGCCCTGATCCATCAGTTCTTCCGACAACGCTTCGAGGGACGCGCTTGACATGGAGATGTCCATCTGCGCGATCGTTTCACCCAGCAACTCCCGGGCCTTTCGACCGGCAAATTCGACCATTCGATCGCTGACCTCGAGAATCATCCCGTCGCGAAGGCGCGCGATAAGAAGAGCCGACGGTCCGAGATGAAATGCCTTGTCGAACAGGTCGAGGGTGTGCTGAATCGTCTCGGCCATCCGCCGTCGCCCCGCGAGGTCCCGCACCGCAATCAGCGCCGCGCGTTGCCCCTGGTAGATAACGGGGACGGACGCGGTCTCAACCGGAATTGACGTGCCGTCGCTGCGGATGAGCTTGTGCTCAGCAAAGTCGATCGGGGCGCCGCGGCGAATCCGGTCTTTCCACTTTCGGGTCCGGGCCTGACTTCCCGGGTGGACGTACTCCCAGATTTCCGTGTCTCGAATCTCATCTTGGTCCGAGGCCCCGACGATGTCGACGGCTGCAGAATTCGAAAAGAGGACGCGATCATCGGAACCGACGATCAGGATGGCGTCCGGTAGCAACTCGACCAGTTCGTGCTGCAGGGCATGCGATTCGCGAAGGACGCGGCGCCCGGCCTGTGCGGTCGCGGTCCGGATGATCCCGCGAACGTAGTCCCTTTCGTCCGGTTGCTCGTCTGGATGTACATCTGTCGGTCGTTCAAACCGGTTTGCCTCATCCGGCTGTACGGGCACGAGCGTCACGTCCCATGCCTCCGTCGCTTCGTCGACGCGGGGCGCCTCTCCGGCCGGCGGAGAGGCGAGATCAATCGATGAGGGAAGGTCGCGCGACGATCTGGCTCCGTTCGTTTCCGGTTCCACGAGAAATCGGACCGGCTGCCCGGTATGCACGACGTGTCGGCAGTGTGCCGGGACCGGCTTCGCCTCCAGGACCGACGCCAGCACGTCCTGTTGCACGGGCATGGAGCCGTCCACCCAGACCTCCTTAACACTCCCCTCGGCGTCCACGTGTGCGGTGAAAGCACCGTCCGCGGCTCGGTCCAGCAACGCCTCACTGGTCTTTCGAGCGACGCGCTCGTGCTGGACCTCTTCCTGAAGGGCTTCGATTCGTGCTTCAAGGCGGCGGACTTCTGCCTCAAGCTCCGCCTGCGATGTTGAAGAGTCGGTCATGACGGGGGGATTGCTGCAAGTACAGCGAACCGCACTCGGCCACCCGGACCGCTACGGGCCGGGGTGCTGCGATCACAGCGGGCCAAACGACCCGCGTCAAGTTGTAGACCCCACCGTTCAGGACGTTGCACGATGCCCCCGGTCTCGGCGTTACCATCTTGGCAATAGGATTAGGCCGATGGAGCCCCCGCCTCGCGCCTGGCGCGACACCCTTACGACCTACAGTTCTTTCACCGCCTTGACCATCTCTTCGGCCGGGTCGTCGGAATGGAGGATCTGGAAGCCCAGTTTCTCGCACACGCGCTGCATCGCCCGGTTCTGCCGGAGGATGTCCGCGGTGATCCGCTCCAGGCCTTCGTCTTCGCCCACGCGAACGAGGCGACGGAGGAGCTCCGTGCCCACGCCCTCCCCCTGGTAGTCGTCGATGACAAGCATCGCGAACTCCGACTCGTTCCGTCCCGGCGGCTGCGTCAGACGGCCGATGCCGATGATGTTCTCATCGTCGGTTTCGGCGACGAGGGCCATCTCGCGGGCGTAGTCGATGAAGCAAATGCGGGCCAGTCGCTCGTGGGCAACGCGCTGCTCGAGTTTCATGAGGCTGGCGTACCGTAGATACACGCTACGCTCCGACAGCTCCTTATGAAATCGGACGACCTTGGGCTCATCCTCCGGTCGGATCGGTCGGACGGTGACATCCCGACCGCTCCGGATCGTGTGCGTCCCGACGTACTGCCGAGGGTACGGACGGATGGCCGGTACGAGCAGGTCGCTGTCCTCCATCTCGTACGGATGAAGGACGACGCGGGCATCGAGAGCGAGAAGGCCGTCATCGGCCGGCTGTGCCAGGAGCGGGTTCACGTCAATCTCCTTGATGCGCGGCTGCTCGGCGACGAGCTGGCTGAAGCGGACCATCAGCTTCTCCAGGGCATCCATGTCCACCGGATCTCTCCCGCGAACGCCCTGCAGTGCCTCGTAGATCTTGGTCTGTTCCATCATGCGCCGCGCGAGCGTCGTGTTGAGCGGCGGAAGGGCGAGGGCGCTGTCTTTCACCACCTCCACAAGCTGTCCGCCTGAGCCAAAGAGCAGGACGGGACCGAACTGATCGTCGATGCTGCTACCCACGATCAGCTCGTACGCGTCCGACAGATCGACCATGGGCTGCACCGTCACGCCGTCGAATCCGTCGTCGGGGACGCCGCCCTGGATCGCGTCGAACGCCGCCTCCACCTCTTCGGCGCTCTCCAGATCGAGCTTCACGCCACCCACGTCCGTTTTGTGGGTAATCGACAGGGAATGCAGTTTTACGACCACGGGATACCCAATGTCGGTTGCTGCGGCGACCGCGTCGGGCTTGGTTTCGGCGATCCGCGTTTCAACCGTCGGGATGCCGTACGCGGCCAGCAGGTTCTTGGACTCCGCCTCCGTCAACAGCACCCGCCCGGCCTCGTGCGCATCCGACACGATGGCATCGGCGGCGTCCCGGTCGGGGAGTCCTTCTTCGTCGCGCGGCAGGCTGGGCGTTTCGTAGAGCGCCTTCAGGTTGTAGCTGTACCGCCACATGTTGTTGAAGGCGCGAACGGCGGTGTCCGGATAGGCAAAGGTCGGCAGCCCGGCCTCATTCAGAATATTTTCCCCGGACTCAACCGCGGCACCGCCCATCCAGCTCGCAAGAACGGGCTTCCGGTTGTTTCGGGCGTAGGGGCGCAGGTGCTCCGCTGTCTTCGTCGGCTCGGTCATGGCCTGCGGCGTCAGCACCACCAGGAGCCCGTCCGAGTTCTCGTCCTGCGATGCAATCTCAAGGGCTCTGGCATAGCGCTCCGGGTCGGCGTCGCCGAGGATGTCGACCGGGTTGCCGTGACTCCACGCATCTGGCAGGACGCCGTCGAACTGCTCCATCGCGTGGTCGGAAATGGGCGTCAGCTCCCCGCCGCCCTCGATGAGCGCGTCCGTGGCCAGCACACCCGGGCCGCCGGCGTTCGTAAGGATCGTCAGCCGCGGACCGCGGGGGCGCGGCTGCTTCGCGAGGACTTCCGCCATGTAAAACAGATCGTTGATGCGGTCGACGCGGAGCACGCCGGTGCGCCGGAAGGCTGCGTCGAGGACGGCATCCGATCCTGCAAGCGTCCCCGTATGCGAAGCGGCAGCCTTCGCGGCGGCCTGCGTCCGACCGGCTTTGATGACAATGATCGGCTTGGACTGCGCCACATCGCGAGCCGCGGAGATAAAGGACCGTGCATCGCCGATGGACTCCATGTACAGAACGATGGCGTCGGTCTTCGGGTCGTCCCCCAGGTAGTGGATGACGTCGCCCCAGTCGACATCGAGCATCGACCCAATGGAGACGAACGCGCTGAAGCCAACGTTTTCGCGGAAGCTCCAGTCCAGGATGGAGGTAAGAAGCGCGCCGCTCTGGCTGACGAAGGCCACGTTCCCCGGGCGTGCCATCGCCCCTGCAAAGGTCGCGTTCAACCCGGACGGCGGGCGCATCACGCCGAGACAGTTCGGCCCGACGATTCGGATGTCCTCACGCCTCGCAATTTCGAGGATCTCGCGTTCCAGGGCGGCCCCCTCCTCCCCGATCTCGCGAAACCCGGCGGAGATGATCACGATGCCGTCCACCCCCGCCTCGGCACACTCTTGCACGATGCCGGGCACGGTGGGTGCGGGCGTCGCGATCACGGCGAGATCCACATCCGCACCGATGGCGCCGACGGTGTCGTGTGCCTGAATGCCGAGCACGCTGTCCCGGTTGGGGTTTACCGGAAAAACGGTCCCGCCGAACGGATTACTGATCAGATTCCAGAGAAGCGTCCGCCCCACACTGCCGGGTTTTTCGCTGGCACCGACAACAGCCACATTCTTCGGGTTAAAAATCGCATCCAGCGGCTGTCGCCGGGAGGAGATGAGATCGTAAGACGGGTCGACCTGAGGCGAGGAAGCGTTGTCGGGCATACGGAAAAAAGTGGCTAGATGAGAAAGGTGATACCACACGGCAGAGGCCGACGCGGGTCTTTCATCGGCTGCACAAGTGGCCGAACAAGTGGCAGGGTCAAATCGATGGGCCTGCTTCTGGCGGTATCCTGCTCTGTTGTGGCGGCGCCGCGAGCGTCGGATCAGGATGCGTCCACGCCTGCAATCATTCCTGAATCAGATCGGACAGTTCCTGCTTGAACCTGTCGGCAATAGCCTGCGCCTCTTCCGCGGTCGGCGCCTCGGCGTATACGCGAAGGATCGGCTCCGTATTCGACGGTCGCATGTGTACCCAGGCAGATTCGAAGTCGATCTTGAGACCGTCGATGGCGGAGAGGGTCTCCCCCTCGTACTCGAGAGCGATGCGAGAGAGCAGGGCATCCACGTCCAGGTCGGGCAGAGGCAGCTTGTCTTTCACGATTTCGTACGTCGGCATCGCGTCGTGGACGTCTGCGAGCGTCGAGCCGGAGGACGCAAGGTGCTGGAGGACGAGGGCGGTCCCGGCGAGCGCGTCCCGCCCGTAGTGCAGGTCCGGGACGATGACGCCTCCGTTGCCCTCACCGCCAAGTACGGCGTTCACCTCTTTCATCCGCATCACAACGTTGATCTCTCCGACCGCCGATCGGTGCACCGTCTCCCCGTGCTGCGCGGCAACGTCCTCGATGGCCCGCGATGAAGACAGGTTGGTCACGAACGGCCCGGAGTGGTGCTGCCACCAGAAGTCGGCACAAATGACCTGAGTCAATTCCTCCAACACGAAGCGACCGCGATTGTCCACGAGGGCGAGCCGATCTGCATCCGGGTCGACGGCGAGTCCGATGTCGGCCCCGGTGTCTTTTACCCGCTGCGTAAGCTCCGTTAGATGCGCCGGGCGCGGCTCAGCGGGGTGGGCAAAGCGACCGGTCGGCTCGCAGTTCAGTTCGATGACCTGAACGCCCAGCGTATCCAGCAGGCGCGGAAGAGCAACACCGCCCACTGAGTTTACGCCGTCAACGACGGCGGTCAGCCCTGCGTCCGAAATGGCGCCTGCATCGATGGCATCTAACGCCAATATGCGGTCGATATGCATGGCAAGGTACTCCGTCTCACGCATCGACCCGAGCGAATCCACACCAACCGGCTCTGCCTCCTCCCGGTCGGCCATCTGCATCACCGCCTTCCCTTGGGCCGGCGTCAGGAATTCGCCGCGCTCGTTCAGGAGTTTGAGCGCGTTCCACGCCTCCGGGTTGTGCGACGCGGAAAGGATGATTCCTCCGGCCGCTTGTTCTTCCATGACCGCCATCTCAATTGTCGGTGTCGTTGCTAATCCTGCATCGACGACGTCGCATCCCATGCTCTGCAGCGTGGCGATTACGATCGAGGCGCATACCGGCCCGGACGGACGCGCATCGCGACCGACAATGATCAGCGGATCCCGGCCGTTCGACCGTGCCCTCCGACGCGCCCATGTGCCGTACGCGGCCGCATAGCGGACGAGGACGGACGGGTCGAGGCCGTCCCCGACAATACCACGAATTCCGGAAATAGAGGCGATCAGCGTTCCGTCGGACATGCGTTGGGAAGGTAATGGCAATTCCGAGAGGACCCCCGCAACAATTCACGGCCGGCGTCGTGCGCTCGATACGCTATGCACGGAGGCTGAATGCGATCGCCAATGTACAACGCGAGGCGTTGGATGTCGAACCACTTCGGAACAGCGTTTCCATCCCGTTAAGCCATGTCCACAGGACCTTCATTCCCACCGCTTCTTAACGAAACCGGCGGTTTTGCGGGTCGTTTTCCCTTTTCCCCCGTCAATATATCTTTACGGTCGTTAGCGGCATGATGGACCTTTCACTTGACGATCGGGCATGGAAAGCACGGCGGCGGTTTGCCCTCCTTGCCCTTGCCGTAACCGCCGTGCTGATTTCCTGGGGCGGTTGGGTAACAAGCATCAATGCCGGGATGGCCGTACCGGACTGGCCGTCTTCCTTCGGTTCGTATGATCCGTTTCGAACGGGCATGCCGGACTGGTATCGCTACGCACCGGTCCTCGCTGAACACGGACACCGGTTGCTCGGTGCAATCGTCGGCTTTCTGACACTCGTCCTCGCTGTCTGGACCTACCTCGCCGACCCCCGCCGGTGGGCGCGTCGCCTGGGCATCGCTGCGCTCGTCCTTGTATCCCTTCAAGGGTTGCTTGGCGGGCTGCGGGTTACGGAGAATTCTATCCTTCTCGCGACAATGCACGCCTGCACGGCACAGATCTTTGTCGCTGTCCTGGCGTCGCTTGCACTGTCGACCACCAAGACGTGGCGAAGCCTGTCTTCGCGTCTCCCGGACACCGAGGCCACAACGCGGCTGCGCCGGACGGCCTATGCGACGCTCGGACTGCTCTACCTTCAGATCGTTCTCGGCGCCGTACTCCGGCAGTTCGGGCACGGAATACACGGGATGTACGCCGCAATGCACATCGCAGGCGCACTCATCGTCTCCGGACTGATCATCGCCACCTTCGTCCTTATTCAGAAGCACTTCGAAAAGTATCGCGGCCTGAATGTGAGCGCGTGGGCGATGGTATTGACGCTGGCCGCACAGTTTTCCCTGGGCCTCGCCGCCTACGTCATCCTGGTCACCGACACGGCTGCGTCCACTCGGTCAACGCTCCAGGTGGTCCTGGCGTCCAGTCACGTGCTCGTGGGCGCCGTTCTCATGGGGACGACCACCGCGACGACCCTCCTCGCTGCCCGCGTTCAAGCGCCACAACGGAAGGTGACCGAAATGCTCGATGGCGCAAGGTCTTCCTCGGGTGACCACGCGAGACGGGAACCGGTACTTGCTCCCCGTTCAGCATCAAAATAAGCACCCTCCCGCCGGTCGCCGCCCCCCCC
>NZ_DAXETW010000067.1:0-58804 GCF_051155795.1 Longibacter sp. | reverse complement strand
TCCGAACTGAGCGTGACGACGGTCCGCCACGAGCCCTGATGCGTCGTCGACACTCCGCTGAGGCTGGAGCTAATGTGGTACGTCAGGCCCTGCTCGTCGCGCACCTCATTCATGAGGCGGGCCGAGAAGTTTCCGCCCAGGATGTAGTTGGCAACGTAGAGCGCCTCGTAATCGGAGGCATCCCGGTACAGATCGAGCGCGTGGCCGATGCGCACATCCACATTGGATCGGTCCGCCATCGGCACAAGGCTGCGCCCGGGAGACTGCGGTTCCGCTTCTCGGTCGTGCACGGCCTCACTTTCGTGGGGCTGCCAGTCGCCGAACGCCGCCTGCACGGCCTCTTCGACCGCGTCGTGCTCCAGGTCGCCGACAACGGCCATCCGAAACTCGTTCGCGCCCACGTGGGCGCCGTAGTACGACGTCACGTCGTCGAGAGAGACGGCCTGCGCCTGCTCGATCAGCGTCTCCGTCGGCGGCGTATAATTCGGATGGTTCTCCGAGAAAAGCCGGCGCGACAGCGCACCCGATGCCTGGCTTCCCGTCTGCTCGAGCTGTCGTTGGAGGTCGGCGATCGTGGACGCCCGGGCCTTTTCGAACTCGGCGGGATCAAACAGGGGCTCTCGTATCATCTCCGAGAGGACGTCCATCACGACGGGCACATCCTCTGTCAGCGCTTTTCCGCTGATATCGATGTACAGGCCGTCGGATGAGATGCTGAGCTTGGCTCCGCGATCTTCGAGCACACGAGCGATTTCGAAGCGGTCGCGCGACTGCGTCCCCTTGTCGAGAAGAGCGACGGCGAGGTCCTGGCGGATGTCGTCCCCCGCCGCGAAGTTTGGATTCGTGATAAAGGACGCCTTGAACGAAACGAATCGTTCGACGGGTGTTGGCAGGGTGAGGAGCTGGCAGGGCCCGACGGACCGGTCGAGAACACGGGAGGCGAATGATGAGGAGCGACTCATAAGTTGCGGCTTGGCGTCAAGAGCGAATCGATGAACGGGTGGGGTGGCCTCGGCGGCTCGCTACTGGACGGGTCCCGCGGCGGCCTGGGCGGGAGGCGCACCGTCCCCGGCCGGCGGAGCGGTGGGCACGTAGCGCCCGACGGTCAGCCGCTCCGGCTGCAGGTACGTCCGAGCGACGCGCTGCACATCATCCGGCGTGACCGCGTCAATCCGATCGGGGTACTGGACGTACAGTCGCCAGTCGCCGATCGCAATGGCTTCATTCAACTGAGACGCAACCTTCATCGGCCCGTCGCGATCGAATGCTTCGCTGGCGCGGATCTGGGTCTGCGCCCGACGTACTTCCTCCTCCGTCACGCCGTTTTGCTGCACCTCCCGGATGACGTCGTTGACCGCGTCCTCGACGTCGTCGTGCGTCTGGTCCGGTGCCAGGAACGTGAGAAGGCAGAACAGCCCGGGGTCGCGAAGCCGGAAGTTCATGGCATAGGCATCGGTGGTCAGTCCCCGATCCGTGCAATGCCGAAAGAGGCGACTCCCCTTCCCCGACGCCAGGATGCGTCCGAGGACGTCCAGCGCTTCGGCATCGTCGTGGCGGCCGTCCGGACTCTTGTAGGCGTGCAGGAGCGCCCCCAGTTGTCCGTCCTGCCGTACCTCGACACGGCGCGGCCCGCTCTGCTCCGGCTCGCGGACCGGGTGGTCCATGATCTCGTGCTCGGACGAGGGAATCTCGCCGAAGTGCTTACCGACCAGCGACAATATCTCCTCGGGATCGACGTCTCCGATGATCGACAGCGTGGCGTTGTTCGGCCAGTAGTACTGGTCGTAGAAGTGCCGCAGACCCTCATCGTCGACGCCCTCGATGTCGCTCCGCCACCCGATGGTCGGGTGGCGGTAGGGATGGGCCAGGTAGGCCGACGCCCAGACCTCGTCGAAAAGACGGGAGGTCGGGTTGTTGCGTCCGCGGTCGTACTCGTTCAGGATGACGGTGCGCTCGGACTCTACGTCGGCCGGGTCGAGCAGGGCACCGCGCATCCGATCGGCCTCAATTTCCACGGCGAGGGGCAAATGCTCCCGCGGTAGCATCTCGTAATAATTCGTCCGATCGACCCACGTGCTGGCGTTGACTTTTGCTCCCACGCTCTGCAATTCGTGGAAGATGGATGTACCCTTCGATTTGTGGAATCGCTCCGTCCCCTTGAACATGAGGTGTTCGAGGAAATGCGTGGCTCCCGTCAGTCCCATCGGCTCGTTGCGGCTGCCGACGCGATACGTCACCATGAAGGTGGCGACCGGAGCGGCCGACTCGGGTAGGATCAGGACTTCGAGGTCGTTCTTCGCGTGGCGATAGGATTGAATGCCACCAAGCGTTTCCACGTGCTCAAACGAGCCGGGAAGGTCGGAAGGAGAAGTTGAGGAAGTAGACGCCATACGTTCGAATGCAGTCACGAGTGCTGAAAAGGACGGTGTTCAGGCATGCCCGGAGCCTGCTGCCGACGCGAGGGGGAGCGAACCGGCAACGGGCAGTTCCCGGCGTGAAAGGCGGTCAATGAGCGGCCAGCCAGTTTTCTCCGCTGTCGATATCGACCACGACCGGGACGTCATCGAGCGGGAGCGCATCGCGCATTTCTTCCTCGACCAACGTGCGAAGCACGTCCTCCTCCTCCGGCGGCATCTCAAAGACAAGTTCGTCGTGAACCTGCAGGAGCATGCGGCCCTCCAGACCTTCCTCCTCGAGCCGCTCGTGCACCCGGTTCATCGCGATCTTGATCATGTCTGCCTGCGTTCCCTGGATCGGCATGTTGACAGCCACGCGTTCGGCCCAGGACCGGCGATTGGAATTCGAACTATCAATTTCTGGGATGTAGCGGCGCCGGCCAAGAAGCGTTTCGGCATATCCCTTCTCCCGCGCCTTCTCGACCAGTTGATTCAGGAGGGTCGAGACGCCGGAATATGATTTCTGGTACTGGCTGATGAGATCCTGCGCCTCATCGACGGGGACGCGGAGCCGCTGAGCGAGGCCCCACGGCGAGACGCCGTACGGGATCCCATAATTCACCTCTTTCGCCTTCCGGCGCTGGTCGCGGGTGACGTCCTCCGGGTCGATGCCATAGACGCGGGCTGCAGCATCCGTGTGGATGTCACCGTTCGTGCGGAAGGTCTCGCGCATCGCTTCGTCGCCGCTCATTGACGCCAGAATGCGGAGCTCGATCTGGGCGTAGTCTGCGGCGAGGAGCTTCCAGCCGTCTTTCGGAATAAAGGCCTCCCGGATCTCGCGGCCGACGGCCGTCCGAACGGGGATATTCTGAAGGTTCGGGTCGCTGGACGAGAGCCGCCCGGTCGCCGTCCGCGTCTGGTTGAAGCTCGTGTGGATGCGCCCGGTTTCCGGGTGCACCAGCTTGCCGAGACTGTCCAGGTACGTGCTCTTCAGCTTGTACGTCTTTCGCCAGTCGAGAACCAGGCCGGGAATCTCATGATCTGTCGCCAACTCCTGGAGCACGCTTTCCTTGGTCGAGGGATTACCCGTTGACGTTTTGGAAAGGACGGGCATCCCCATTTTTTCAAACAGGATCTCGCCAAGCTGCTGCGGGGAGTTGATATTGAATTCCTCTCCGGCCAGTTCGAAGATGCGTTCTTCAAGTTCGTCCAGCTCGCCGGCGAGTCGTGCGGAGATCCGATCCAGTACGTCGGTGTCAACACGGATCCCGAGATGCTCCATATCGGCCAGCACGGCAACGAGCGGATACTCGATGTCGTGGGCGACGTCGTCCAGATCGACATCCTGGAGCTTCTCCTCCAGCGCCTCTGCGAGTTGCAGCGTGATGTCGGCGTCCTCGCAGGCGTACGGCGCGGCATCTTTGACGTCTACGTCGCGCATGGACCGCTCATTAGCCCCTTCCCCGATCAGATCGCTGATCGGAACCATCTTGTAGTTCAGCACCGACCGTGCGACGTCGTTCAGGTTGTGATTCTCTTCGGGCGCCAAGAGGTAATGCCCGACCATCGTATCCACGACCGGCCCGCCGACCTCCACGCCGTGCCGGCGCATGACGAGCATGTCGTACTTCATGTTGTGGGCGATTTTGGTGGTCTCGCGCTCCAGAATCGGGCCGAGCAGTTCCAGAACTTCTTCCGTGGATGTGCCGTCCGGCATCGGCGTCGGGACGTAAACCGCCGTTCCGGGCTCCCAGGCGAACGACATACCAACCAGGGACGCGTAGTGGGGGTCGGTACTTGTCGTTTCCGTATCAAACGCATAACGGTCCTGCTCCCCAAGCGTCTCGGCAAAGGCCTCGAGCTCATCCCGGTGCTGCAGGAAGGTATAGTCGGCTTCATCCAGATCAATCGTTTTGACCTCTTCGTACGGACCGAAGTCGAACTCCAGGTTCTCTCCTTCGGCCGTTTCATCGACCTCTTCCGGGTCGACGTCGAAGCGATCGAGTAGGGATTCGAACTCGAGATCCGAAAACAGCACCTTGAGTTCGTCCATGTCTGGCTCGGCCGCGAGCAGCGTGTGCCAGTCCAGCGCAACGTCAAGGTCCGTCTTGATGCGGACGAGCTCTTTCGACATCCGCGCATCGTCGGCGTGGTCCACCAGGTTCTGTCCCCGCTTTCCGCCGATCTCCTCCGCGTGTTCGATGCAGCCCTCCACGTCGTGGTATTGCTTGAGGTACTTCATCGACGTTTTCTCCCCGATATTGGGAACGCCGGGCACATTGTCCGAGCTGTCTCCCCACAGGGCCAGCATGTCGACAAACTGCGCGGGGTCCAGGCCGGTCTCCTCCCGGAAATCGTCGTCGGTGATGATTTCGAAGTCCTGATCCCCACGTGCCGGCTTATAGATGCGGACACGCTCGGTCAGGAGCTGCTTGAAGTCCTTGTCCGGCGAAACGATAACGACCTCTGCGCCATCCGCTTCGGCATTGCGGGCCAGCGTCCCGATGACATCGTCGGCTTCGACGCCTTCCACCTCGACAACGGGAATGTCCATCGCCCGGACGATCTGCTTGATGAACGGCAGATTTTCCAGGAGTTCGTCCGGCGGCGGATCGCGGTGCGCCTTGTAGTCTTCCTAGATGTCCTCCCGGAACGTACCGCCCGCCCCGACAGCGTCAAACACGACCGCGATATGGTCGATCTCCTGATCGTTGATCAGCTTCAACAGGGAGTTGGTGAAGCCGTAGGACGCGGACGTATTCTGGCCTTTGGAGTTGACCAGCGGTCGACTGATGAAGATGAAATGCGCCCGGTAGGCGAGCGCCATCGCATCAATAAGGTAAAGCGTATTCCCGTCGCCGTTGGACGACTCGTGGACGAGATTCTCCATGCAGGAAAGGGCAGGCAGCGGTGGAAAAGAGTGGACCGGATAGTCCTATGCCGGGCAACCGGTAGGGTTCGGTCTCGACCGTGTGCTTTTCCCGGAAATAACCGGTGCCACGCGGGCTTCCATGGGGCGGACAGACCTGTCCAGCAGCCGTGGCAACGGGCCGTGGGATTTCGCACGGTCATCGGCCCGCAGGGCGCGCAATCATGCGAACGCCATGGAGGCGATGTAAACCGTGTATGCCGCAACGAGCGCGGCCCCTTCCCGGCGACTAAGGGACAGACCCGTGCGGAGAAGCGGCAGGAGCGCAGCAGCGAAGCCCGTCATGATGAGGGCATCCAGGGCCCGAAATCCACCGGTGTCGAGCGGGTGAATCACGACCGTCAGCCCCAGAATGCCGAGCAGGTTGAAGATGCTCGACCCGACGGCGTTGCCGATGGCGATGTCCCCCTCGCCCCGATAGGCAGCGGCTGCGGACGTCGCCAGTTCTGGGAGACTCGTCCCGACCGCGACCACGGTCAAGCCAACGATGACGTCAGGCACCCCGAGCGTGGACGCGATCAATACCGCCCCATCCACCAGTAGATGGGCGCCCAACAGCAATCCGGCCAACCCGCCGACCAGGTAGATCAGGTCCAGCCAGAGGGCGTGCTGCTGTGGAAGACCGGTCTCGAACTCCGCCTGTAGCGCCGCCGCTCTGGGTTCGCGGCGTGCGACGTATACGCTGTAGACGACGTAGCCGACGAGGGCGGCAAACAAAATAAGGCCGTCGACGCGAGAAAGCGTCCCGTCCACTCCAACCGCGATCACAGCGAGGGAGCAACCGACGAGAATGGGGGCATCGGTCCGGATGATCTGCGCTTTAACGCCGATAGGGCCGAGGAGCGCCGCACATCCGAGAATGAGGCCGATGTTGGCGATGTTCGAACCAACCACGTTGCCGAGCGCGACGCCCGGGCTACCGCGTAGGGCGGCGCCAACACTGACAAGAAGTTCCGGTAGGCTGGTCGCCATGGCCACGACCGTGAGCCCGATCACGAGCGGCGAAATGCCAACGCGACGCGCGATGGACGTTGCACCGCGCACGAGAATGTCCGCGCCACCGGCGAGAAGCACGAGGCCTGCACCGATAGACAGAATCGGGAGGACCATAAGGGTCGAAGGGGGGACGGTCGAAAGGGTGAGGGGCAATGGCCTGGATCACGCCGGACACGCATGACCTACGTCGGATGTTACCACCCGGGCCGGTCATCCGCAGACACCGCTCCCAACGCACGCCGTACCCGACCGTTCACGCTGTGACGCGAGAGCGTCGTCGCTGCGTTGCGATCACACGCCTCTGCCCGGTGACGCCGCGAGGTCCGCTTGCGACTCACCGCCGGACACAGGTCCCGGTTACGCATTCGAGACCGACGTGCTGAAATCTCTCGCTGATCGACTCGAGGCCAACAGAAACGCGCCCCCTCCCGATGGGAGACGACGCGCCCTGGGTGGTATCGTGGTAGGCGTCAGGGTGGCCTGTACGATTTGCATGCGCGGCGGCCGGGCACCCGGACGCCCGGCAATGGGCAGCCTTAGTTGAGGCAAAGCATTCCCATCTGCGTCGGAAAGACCGGCATGAAGGTCGCGGGCTGCGGTTCAGGTGCCGGCTCTTCGGCCGTGGGGGCACTGGAGGGTGCATCGGTATTTGCCCGACCAGGCATACTGACTGGCCCCGTCGATTCCAGATCCGGATGCGGATCTGGCGGCAGTTCCTCGTCTGACGGCTTGTACACCCCCTGCGCCTCGGCGATCACGTCACCGTCCGGCGTCAGCAGGGCTGACTGGACGACAAATTTGGGTGGTTGCGCCATGACGACGCGGGCCGTGGCAACCACGTCGCCGCGGTAGTCCGGCACCTGCACGTTCATGTCAAAGTTTTCCGCCGTGACCATCTGCTCCTTCTCTAGCGAGCCGGCCGCAAGGGCGGCGGCATCGCTCATGAGCTTCTGGTGCGGCAGGTCATTTCCACCGATGGTGGAATCAGACTCGCCCGTCAGCCGGCCGTTCAGGAGAGCACGGCCAAAATTGACCGATACACTGCCCGCGTTCGATTCGGACAGCTCGGATGAATAAATGTGTTCGAGGCGCCGGAAGTGCTCGTTTTTGATCATTCTGGTACGCTATCGTGCAGGGTAACCCGAAAGGATGGCGGGCAACGTGCGCCGTATGTACCGCAATGATCGCCCCCGGCATGAACCGCACTCGCTCACCGGGACGTCTGGTCGTCACTCTGCGCACGCCACCATATACAGCTTTGTTTGACTACTATCATGAACGAAAACGATGCCATCCTGCGTGACGGGGAGTGTGCCTGTCCTTGTGACACGCGCCATGTCACAGACGTCGTATTTCATGTTACAAACCCGAACACAGGGATCCACCGCGGCGTGATGCTGATATTTCGTCGCGTCCGCGGCCGTCGAAAGTGTGAAGCCGCGTGTCGATTCAGGCAACGTATCGAATCGATCAAGCGGCACCTGCCATCCGCTCATCACTTTTCGGGTACCGGAGCGAGCGCTCGACGCGTTACCATGCGGGCGTGCGCACCCGAACACCAGGCGTGCGCACCCGCACGATCGAGATACGTCGAGTTCAGTTCAGCAGCAGAGGCCACGGAACCGCAAGGCTCTCCGTCCCCCGATTCGCCGCGATGATCGGCGTCGCGTTCGGCTGTATCGAGCTCTGCCGTTGCCTGGCTCGTCTGTATTGATGTGCGGGCGCTCCCAATTGTGGTTTGATGATATGCCGTGCGTCCTCGATAACCACGCACCCTCTCAGGCTTCCGTTTTCATTTTCAGATCGACAACCTGCCCCCCCCATGCTCACACCCGAACAACAGCAGGCCGTTGCGCAGCACCTGAACACGCGAGCCCAGCAGCCGACGTGTCCTGTATGCGGTACGACATCCATGCGCGTTCAACGCGACGTGCTTGCCCTTCCTACGGCCGGCGCCGACACGTCAGACATTCGCCGGGTCATCATCACGTGCACGTACTGCGGCCACGATATGCATTTCGACCCGGATGTCATGGGTCTCTCCCTTCCGCCATCCACGAGTGAAGCGTGATGCCTTAATCAACTACAGAGTAGTACTTAGAAGCGAGGCCGTCCTCTCACGGTCACCATTTTTTGGACGAATGCACCGGTGCCCCCCGGACTTTGTGGACTCATATTGTGGAATCGGCCTCTCCGGCGGCCTGTCCGCTGTATCGTGAAAAGACGATGGGTGAGCGAAACCTACTTCCAGTGTCGGAATATACAGGTAGCGTTGAAGTTGTTATGACAGGACTCGTCAACTGAACCGGCCTTCATCTATGGAACTTATGTCGACCACATGGCCCTGGTACGTCGCCGGGCCGATCATCGGGCTGATGGTACCCGCCCTCCTGCTGCTGACAGGCAAGGCGTTTGGGATTTCGTCCAGCCTCAAGCACACGTGTGCCGCCACGCTCCCCACCAAGGCGGAATATTTCCAGTATGATTGGCGTGCTAGCGGGCTCTGGAATCTGGTGTTTGTCGCCGGGATTCTGATCGGCGGGATTCTCGCCGTGCAGGTGTTTGGGGGAGGCGGTCCGACCGGCATTTCCGAGGCGACGCAGACCGACCTCCAGGCGCTGGGCCTGACGGACTTCTCGGGCCTCGTTCCGCCGGAGCTCTTTAGCTGGAGCGCGCTTTCGACGCCCGCAGGCCTGATCACCATCGTTCTGGGTGGCTTTCTCGTTGGATTCGGGGCCCGATACGCCGGCGGCTGCACGTCTGGACACGCCATTATGGGGCTGGCCTCCCTGCAGTTGCCCTCCCTTATCGCTGTCATCGGGTTCTTCATCGGCGGACTCACAACCACGTACCTCCTTCTCCCGCTAATTTTGTAGCCGAGCCGAGGCCCCATCCCCTCTCGACCCGGTTCTCTCCACCGAAATTCCTTCCTACAGTATGCCGACCTCTACTCAGACACAGAGCGCCGACCAGCCGGCCGTCCGGACGAGCGACGTGTTCATCTATCTTGCGATGGGCATCTTCTTCGGCGTCGTTCTCATCCTCAGCGAAGTGGTGTCCTGGTTCCGGATCCAGGAAATGTTTCGGTTCCAGTCGTTCCACATGTACGGTATCATCGGAAGCGCCGTCGCTGTGGCCGCTGTTAGCCTTCAGATTCTGAAGCGGACGAATGCTACCACCATCCGCGGCGAACCGATCACGATTAAGGATAAGCCCTGGAACAAGGGGGCGAACCAGCTGATCGGCGGCACCTTCTTCGGACTTGGCTGGGGGTTGCTCGGCGCATGCCCAGGGCCGATCTACGCGCTCATCGGTGCAGGGATAACGCCCGTGATCGTCGGGCTCCTTGCCGCACTTCTGGGCGCCCTCACCTACGGTTACCTGAAACCAAACCTTCCGCACTAACCAGTACGGAGGCCCTCCGGCGGGTGGCCCACGGGTTGCCCCCGTGCTGCCGCCATGTTTACCCGACCCGGATGTCGGGGGAGGCCCCACAGCATGTTTTCGAGCCCTATCGTAGCATGCTCATACAACTTGTTACTACATGAGGGGACATACAGCCGATTGCGGGCATAGATGCAACACCTGCGGCCGAATGCGATTCGGTCACCGGCTCACGGCCGGGCGCCAACCCGCCCCTCATTCCGCTCTACCGCCACGGTTTCGACCTTTCCACCAACTCACCGAACGTATCCATGCTATTCCGACAGATCTTCGACGAGAAACTCGCCCAGTACGCGTACCTCATCGGCTGTCAGCAGACCGGCGAAGCGATCATCATCGACCCGGAACGGGACATTGACCAGTATCTTGACCTCGCCGAAGAAGAGGGGGTCGAGATTGTCGCCGTGACGGAGACACACATCCACGCCGACTTCCTGTCCGGGGCCCGTGAGTTTGCCGAGCGCCTCAACACCAAGCTCTACCTCTCGGACGAGGGTGACGAAAACTGGAAGTACGAATGGGTAAAACAGGATCGCGAGGCCGGCGGGTCGTACGACTACGAGCTTCTGTACGACGGCGACGTCATCACGATTGGCAACATTGAGATCGAAGCCGTCCACACCCCTGGACATACGCCGGAGCACCTCTCGTTCCTCGTGACCGACAAGGGAGGCGGAGCCACGCAGTCGATGGGCATCGTCACCGGCGACTTCGTGTTCGTTGGCGACCTCGGCCGGCCCGACTTGCTCGAGTCCGCCGCGAAAGTAGAAGGCGCAATGGATCCGTCCGCCCGGACGCTGTACGACTCCGTTCAGCGTTTCATGGACCTGCCCGACTACCTGCAGGTGTGGCCCGCACACGGCGCCGGTTCGGCCTGCGGCAAGGCACTCGGCGCTGTCCCGCAGTCCACGATCGGGTACGAGAAGCAGTTCAACCCCATGATCGATGCGGCGAAACGGGACGAGGACTCCTTCGTCGACGCCATCCTGGAAGGACAACCGGAGCCGCAGATCTACTTCGCCCGGATGAAGCGGGACAACAAAATGGGCGCTCCGGTTCTGGGCAAGTTGCCGGCCCCGCAGCAGATCACCGCTCGGGAGCTGAAGGACGTCGCACACGATGACGATGCCCTGATCATCGACACACGCCTGGACCGGTCAGCCTTCATGCAGCGCCACATTCCCGGCGCGCTGTATGCCCCGATGAACAAGACGTTCAATACCGTCGTCGGCTCACTCGTCGAAGATGAGACGCGCCCGATCACGCTCATCATCGACGAAGAGGACGTAGAGGAAGCCGTGCGCGACCTCGTGCGGATTGGATACGACAACGTCGTCTCCTTCGCCGATACGGAGACCCTTCAGCGATACTTCGCCGAGGACGGCCCGGTCGCCACGATCGATGAGATCGACTTCGATACCGTGGACGAGCTCCGTACGCAGGACGGCGTCGACGTGCTCGACGTCCGCTACCGGTCGGAGTATGAGTCCGCTCACGTTGAAGGCGCCCTGAATGCCTCGTACACGCGCATGCCGGAATACGTCGACGGATTGCCCGAAGACAAGACGCTCCTCGTCCACTGCGCCAGCGGTGCACGGGCGGCAGCGGCGAGTGCGTTCCTGCAGTCGGTCGGTCGAGACGTGAAGTACGTGAACGACGTATTCGCCGACTACAACGAACGCAAGCAGGCCGTGACGGCCTGACCGCACCCTTTCCCCGCCTCGATGTGGGTCCGGCGGATGCCGGATCCGACCGCGCCATCGGGGCCGGGGGATCGGAGGCGCCGGCGTCTTCAGGCGTCGGTCCTGCGGTCCCGGAGCCTGGCTCCGGGGCGATAGGTCTCGTTCCCTGCACACGGTGGCAGCGGACCTACCGCTTCGGAGCCCACTCCCCCTCCTCGCCAACGTACGCTTCCTCCCTCCCTTTCCTTCCCGCCCGTGTACGCAGCCTGGCTCGGTGCTCTCCTCGTCGGTCTCGTTCTCGGTCTGCTGGGCTCCGGTGGGTCCATCCTGACCGTCCCGGTCCTCGTCTACCTCGTGGGGGTGCCCGATAAACTCGCTATAGCCGAATCCCTCGGCATCGTGACGCTGATCAGTCTGGTCGGAGCCATCCCCTTCGCCTACCGGCGGCTGGTAAGCTGGCGAAACGTCTGGCTCTTTGGCCTACCGGGCATGATCGGCGCCTACGGGGGGGCCTACCTCTCGATCTACGTTCCAGGCCCCGTTCAACTCGCTATTTTCGCGCTGGTCATGCTGCTGGCAGCGGTCATGATGTTTCGCCGCCCGGCGGCGATGAGCGGCCCCGAGGATGGACGGCGGAAAAGCTGGAAGATCATGCTCGACGGGCTCGCCGTGGGCGCACTGACCGGACTGGTGGGCGTAGGCGGTGGCTTTCTCATCGTTCCTGCCCTCGTCCTGCTCGGCGGCTTGCCCATGCACCTCGCCATCGGGACCAGCCTGCTGATCATCGCCCTGAAAAGCATCAGCGGTTTCATCAAGTACGTCGACGTGATGCACGACGCCGGATTTTCGATTCACTGGGACCTCGTGTTCATCTTCGGGGCGATCGGCATTGTCGGCAGCTTCATCGGCGGAAAGATTGGTGCGTACGTACCGCAGGCCCGTCTCAAGCGCGGCTTTGCCGTCTTTCTTCTTCTGATCGGCGTGGTCATCCTCTGGCAGAATGCGGCCAAGATGATCGGATGATGCTCCGCCCCCGTTCCGTCCCCCACGTTCACCATGTTTCTCAGCTATGCAGCGACTTGCCTCTCTCTTTCCGATCGCGGAGCAACTGGGGGCCTACTCGCGCGATAAGCTCCAGGGCGACCTCTCGGCGGGGCTGACCGTCGGGGTCATGCTCATTCCGCAGGGGATGGCGTACGCGCTCATCGCGGGCATGCCACCGATTTACGGGCTGTACGCATCTCTCGTCCCGCTCGTCATTTACGCAATCGTCGGGACGTCGCGTCAGCTCGCCGTCGGACCGGTTGCCATGGTCTCCCTCCTGGTCGCCGCTGCGGTCGGCCCCCTCGCAGGTGGTGACCCGTCGACCTACATCGGCCTCGCGCTTCTGCTCTCGCTGATGGTCGGCGTGTTGCAGTTTGGCCTGGGCCTCGCCCGATTCGGCTTCCTGGTGAACTTCCTTTCCCATCCGGTCCTCAGCGGCTTCACGTCGGCAGCGGCGTTGATTATCGGACTGAGCCAGCTCAAGCACCTCCTCGGCGTGGACATCGAGCGCTCCCACCTCATTCACGAGATCCTTCTTGCTGCCCTCCGGCAATTCGCGGACATCCACGTCCTCACGCTGGCCATCGGTGTCGGAAGCATCCTCTTTCTCATTGCTCTACGCCAGTGGGTCCCCGCGATCCCCGGGGCCCTGGCCGTTGTGGTCCTGTCGACCGGGGGTGTCTGGGCCCTCGACCTCGCTGCAACGGGCGTCAGCATCGTCGGCTCTGTGCCGGGCGGTTTGCCGTCTCCGTCGCTCCCCCCAATGGACGTGGACGCGGCGCGATCGCTCGTCCCCTCGGCACTGGCGATCGGCCTCGTCGGATTTATGGAATCGATCGCCGTCGCAAAGGTCTACGCCTCCCGGCACCAGTACGAGGTCGACGCCAACCGCGAGCTCGTCGGTCTCGGTCTTGCGAACATCGCGGGCGCCTTTTTCAGCGCCTATCCCACGACCGGCGGGTTCTCCCGGACCGCGGTGAACGACCAGGCCGGTGCTAAAACGAACGCGGCGGCCATCGTCAGCGCCGCGGTCATCGCGCTCACGCTCTTACTCCTGACACCGCTCTTTTACTACCTGCCGAAGGCCGTTCTGGCAGCCATCGTGATGGTTGCCGTCTTCGGATTGATCGACTGGGAAGAGGCGACGTTTCTCTGGCGGGTGGACCGAAAAGACTTCTACCTGATGGTGGTCACGTTCGCCGCTACGCTTTCGCTGGGAATCGAAGCAGGAATCCTGACCGGCGTCATCGTTTCGCTGATGGTCGTCATCTACAAGAGCTCAACGCCACACACGGCGGTGATGGGCCGCCTTCCCGGCACCGAAACCTACCGGAACCTGAAGCGCAACCCGGAGGCACTGACAGACTCGTGCCTCGTCATCGTCCGGATGGACGCGGGCCTCTACTTCGCCAATGTCAACGCCTTCAAGGACCTGGTCATGGAGATCGACGCCGAGGACGACTCCCTGGAGGCGCTCGTCATCGACATGTATCCGGTGAACACGCTGGATTCGACAGGCGTCCACGCGCTGAAGGACGTGATTGAAACATGCCGGCGAAACGACGTGAGTGTCTATCTATCCGGTGTGAAAGGGCCGGTGAAAGACGTGATGAACCGGGCCGGCCTGACCACCATGCTCGGGCCCGATCGCTTCTTTCACGAGGTCCATGAGGCTGTCGAAGCAGCCGAGTACAACACTTCCCTCGACCCGGCGAACCTCGATCTCCCAACCCGGACGACGGCCGACGTGTCGTGAGCCGACGCCGCGGAGCCTGCATCACCCGGGTTGCCCCTTCCCGACCCCGGGACTGTAGCACCTCGCCACGCCACGTGTCGATGCAAAGAGCGGATTAAGCCTGGACATGCGACCGAATTATGTTCAGATTACGCTTTCCTCCATGCGGGATCTGTCATAATTCAGCTACAGTGTATGTTTGACTCTTCGCACCGCCGTTACGGCGCACGTTCTCTGTGCGCGCTGCTCGTGATGCTGTTGGCCCCGCAGCCATCCACCGCGCAAACCAACGCACCGGCCCAGGACTCGGCCAGAACCCACTCTGACGTTCAAGACGGCCCAGTCATGGCCGTCGATGGCGCTACGCTACGCCTCGGTGGCGTATACCAGATGGATTTCACGGCCCAGGACGCCGAAGAGGCATCCGGCTTCGACGTGCGGGCCGCCCGGCTGCGCACCACGATCGTCAGCCACGGGCTCGAGGCCTTCCTTCAAACGGAATTTACTGGCGCTCCGGCCGTATTCGACGCGCGCCTTCGGTATGCCTTCAGTGAGTACGTTCGCATCAGCGCGGGTCTCTTCAAGTCGCCGTTTTCTCGATCTCACCTGATCTCACGTCCTGTTCTTCCCTTTTCGGAACGCCCGGTCGCCGTCGACGCGATCGCACCGCGACGCCAGGTCGGAATGTCGGCACGCGTCCAGGCACCGTCGGGGTGGTTCTCTTTGACCGGTGGGATCTTCAATGGAAACGGCCGGACCGTCACGCCGAATGACAACCAGCATTTTCTTTACGTGGGGCGCGCTACGCTTCGTCCCAAGGTGGCGGGCGGCCTTCTGTCCATTGCCGGAAACATCGCGCTAAGTATCGACGAGAGCGTTCGCCTCGGTGCCCTCTCTCCGTCCTTCTCCGGCACCCGTACCGTGTACGGCGCGGATGCATCCTACGTCCGCGGTCGCTGGCTTCTGGCGGTTGAGGGACTGATGGCGGAGCTCGACCCGGCACCAGGCGAAGACCAGATTAGCACCGGCGGATACGTGATCGGCGGCGTTCCGCTCTTTTCCGAGTCGCTACAGCTCGTCAGTCGATACCAGCGGTTCGATCCCGACACGGGATCCGTCGGGGCCCTCGCACGTGTCGAGGCCGGCCTCAACTACCAGCCCTCGCCCACAGTGCGTCTACAGTTCAGCGGCAGCGTTCCGACAGAGGAGCTTCCGGGCGAAGAAGATGGTCTCCGCGCCACGCTCCGTCTGCAACTCGCGCTTCGGTAGACGCACAGGCCGGCGCATTCCGATTCTTCCGGGCATGGCATATGGCCCCCCGGTGACGAGGTCTGTGACGCCCCCTGACCTGCCTGCAGCTAATGGATCACGACCTGAAACGCCATCATGGCCGCAACCGCGATCGTGACTGCGACGGCCACGGCGTTCGGTGATGATTTCTCCAACGCCTCGGGCACGAGCTCCGAAAACACCATCCAGATCATGGCACCGGCGGCCACGCCTAGACCGACCGGCAACACTGGCTGAAACCATTCCACGAACAGGAACGCCGGCACGGCCATCAGAGGCTGGGGAAGGCTTGAGAAGATGCTCCACAGGGCGGCCTGCCAGACGGCCTCCCCACGGGGGACCAGAATAAGTGAGATGGCAAGACCCTCCGGAATGTTGTGGACGGCAATGGCCAGGCTGATGAACGCGCCGAATTCACTCGTTTCGCCAAACGAGACGCCCACGCCGATCCCTTCGGCGAACGAGTGAACCGTCATCACGCCGATGATGAGGACGGCCTTGATCGCGCCGGCCCCCGCCAGATCGCCCACACTTGGCACCTTATTTTCTGGGAGGAGCGTGCGGCTTACGACAATGCCCCCCAGCCCCAGGAGAACGCCGATCGTGGTTCGAGGCATACCGTAATGGATGCCTTCGAACACAAGGTTGAAACTTGCCGAGAGCATCAGTCCGGCCGCCATGGCATTCCCGAGGCCTACCCACCTGTCGGGCACATCCCGCATCAGGTACAGCGGCAACGCCCCGATCCCCGTTGCCAGGGCGGTCAGCGATGCGTACAGGAAGACGGTAAAAACGGTGGAGTCCATGAAGAGAGGCACGGGGTAGGCGACGGGAAGCCGCGGCCAACGGCACTCTGATGGTAATTCTCACCGCTACGAGGCTCCCGCCCCGCCCGGTCGATGTGCGTGAAGCTCCGACCTTAGAAGGTGGCCCCACACATCGTCGTACGGGTGAACCTCTCGGACCGCTGCCCCATCCCGAACAACGCGCCGCCCTTGATTCGCCCACCGAAAGATCGACCCGCGCAGGTTGACGACATTTCGAAATCCAGCCTCCGTCATTCTCTTGGCAAAACGGGCCGACCGGTAGCCGACCGAACAGTAAACGACGATGTCGGCGTCACGGTCGATCGAATCCAGGACCGACAGATCTTCAAGATCCGGGTCGACGCGGCGGGCACCGCGAAGATGGCTCACCGCAAACTCTTCTGAAGAGCGGACATCGAGGAGGACCGGGCGCTGACCGCTTGACATCTGCTGGTGCAGTGCTCCCGTGGTCATCTGGTGCACGTCCCCGAACTGGGTCTCAATCATCCGGTGGACCGCGGACCACTTCGTTTCGTCACTGCAACCGGTGTGCAGAGCAGCGACGCACAGCGCGGACATCGCCCAAACCGTCACGCGTTTCATAGAATCACTCCGGTCGTGCGTGGTAGAATGAACGGATGCCGAGCCGGCTATCGGGTATCGTCGGACCGTTCCGCGGCGTCGGCATCGAACACCGGTTCGAAATCTCGGAGAGGCATTCCCGAGTGGGGGTCGTCGTGGTCGGTGCGTTCGAGCTCCAGTTCGTACGCGACCCGGTCGCTGCGGTAGTATCGCCGCTGGAAATACACGTACTTGTCACCTCGAGAACAGGAGGTCCGTTCGATCACCAGGACCGCCGTGCCGGCTGAAATGCCCAGGTGGTTGGCGACATCGTCCGGCGCGTTGGTGGCGGTGATGCGGTAGTGCCCGCGAATGACCGGGATGTCGTAGTCCTGTTCGAGGATGTTATAGATGGTCTCGTGTTCGAGGTCGTGGCCCTCGAGGAGCGACGCATAGAACGGCGGCATCCAGGTTCGGTCGAAGGCAATCGGCTCCTCGTCCCCCAGACGAAGCCGATCCAGACGTACGACGCGCGCGTCCAGCTCCTGGTCAAGCCGGGAGGCGACGTAGCCAGGCACGCGTTCGGGGTCGAAATGTGTTACCCGCGACGATGCTTCCAGCCCGGCCTGGGCCATATCCTGGGCGAAGTCCGTCAGTCGAACCAGCCCCTGCGTTTCGTGCCGTTCCTTCACGAACGAACCAAGACCCTGGCGCCGATAGATGTAGTCCTCGTGCTCGAGGGTCTGCAGGGCCCGACGGACGGTAACTCGGCTCACGTCGAAGGTGGTCCCAAGCTGCTTCTCCGATGGCAGTTGCTCGTCGACGTCGTACTGCCCGGTCTCAATCTGCTCGCGCAGGTAATCGCTGATTTGTTCGTGGCGCGGACGACCTGATTCGAGTTCCATAAGAGCAGTTGCTACGGTCGATACGAGGGGACGTGAACCGATGCAGACGGCAAAATCCACTTGCGATCGGAAGTCTGATACAGGTCATAACAGGTACGAACCGGGCGAAAGTTCCTGCGTGCCCGACCGTAGGTCAGAAAAAGTTAGTTCAGAAAAAAAAATACGGAGACGCGACGCAGCGGGTGCCCGGAACAAGAAACCGAAACGAGTGGGTACGGCGGTGGACCGCTCCCTCGTTTCGGTTCGGGCGTCCGGGTCGTCGGTACGGGTCGACGACCCTTTCATGAATGTCGATACTACGGCCAACGGCTCACGTGAGCGTAGACGTCATGTACTTCGTCCACGACACGCCGTCGGTCTCGGACGAGGGCGGCGACGAAGCGCCGGGGGACGCGCCGTCTCCTCCGGATGGTGATTGAATGGATCGGAGGCGTTGCTTCAATTCGGCCCAGTCGTTTTCAAGTTTATCGATGAGCTGTCGACGGGTCGTTTCCGAAAGCGTCTCATAGGCGCTGCCGCGGAGGGCACTGAGAGCGCGAGCGTGGTGGCGCAGGGCACGCCGGAGATCGTCTTCTCGCCAGGAATCGCCCGTACCGGATGAACCGGTTGCGGACGGAAGCGAGAGCTGCAACGATGATGCAGGGGGCGACGTGGAAGCGCTCATGCGTCAAGGGGTCTGAGTGAGAGAAGAATTCGAGCGATCCGATTGCACCGTCGATCCCACGGAGACCGAGTGCGCGCTCGACCCGGAAGCGGTTCCAAAAGAAACCGAATGTACCGGTCGTTGGGATGCGCAGCTTCTCGCGGGGTCGTGATGGTACCGTATGATACCACCCTGTTGCTTGTTGTGCTTGAGGCAATCATTAAGCCAGCACCATGAAATGGCTAATCATCCATACGGGGATACCCCCACACGTAGCTCGGTTTACGGTTTACCCCGATCATGAAGAGATTGCAGCGTGCGGCTGTCCGGTCACCACGTCTCCGGCGTGTGTCTGTCCCGCGGGCAACGTGTCTCGAACGTGAGATGTCGAGACACCTGACGTGCGCATGCACTCGACCCTCCGTGTCTCTTTCCCACCGAGATGTTACGAATGTCCAGAGGTAGACCCTCTCGCAGCGGCCGGCAACGATGAGGGGCGTCGTCCGTGAAACCCCTGGAGAGTCCTTTTTTCCTCCCTTACACCGGTTCGCCTTGGCTTCCCCCCCTCCCACCACACTTGCTCCTCCCACCCCGTTGCGGGGGACCGACGGTTCGTCCTTCGCCCACTACAGTATCGTGGTGCGTCTGCCCGAGATTCTACGGCGCGTCCTGGATGAGAATCCGTTCCCCCCGGGCGTCCAAGAAGCTCTTCAGCAACTACATGCGGAGATTCCCTCGACGCCGCTTTATCCGATCGACGACCCGGGGGCTCCGGATGTGGACGCATGGACCGAGTACGTCGAGCGACTCAACGGCGCTACCTGGTTGGAGGCGCCGTGGTTTTTTGCGGAGACCTACTTCTACCGGCGCATCATTGCAGCGACGGGGTACTTCTCCGGCCCGCTCTACCACGAGGACCCCTTCAGGAGCGAGAAGGAAACGGGTCTACGAATGAATCGCAGCTCCATCCGTCGTTTCGCCCGGCGCGTGAGCAATGCTCTCCGATCTCGACCACCAACGGACGCGGACGTACAGGACCTGATCGGACAGAGCCTCTGGGGCAATCGAGCAGATCTCAGCCTCTGGGCGGCCGACGAGGACAAGCGGGGTGCACTCGACCAGCCGGACGATCGGCTCCTCGCAGACCATCGCCAACGCGTCGTCTCCGACCTGATCGACCACGGCCCGAACGGTCGCCTGTTCTTCGTTGCCGACAATGCCGGTCTCGAGCTAGTGGGGGACCTGTGCCTCCTCGACGCACTCCTATCGGGCGGCGTAATTTCGACCGTGACGATGCATGTGAAGTCGCACCCCACGTTTGTCTCGGATGTCGTCATCCCGGATGTCGGGCGGACGATCGCATTTCTCCGTGACTCCGTTGATCGGCGAGTACAGAAAATGGGAGGGCGCTTACAGGAGCACCGTGACGCGGGACGCATCCTGGTCGATGACGACCCGTTCTGGACGTCGCCGCATCCCCTGTGGGACATGCCGGAACGGATCGCCGACCCGATGCGCGCGCACGACCTGACGATCCTGAAGGGCGATGCAAACTACCGGCGGATGCTGGGAGACCGCCACTGGCCCTACACGACGCCGCTATCCGATGCGACTGCCTACCTGCCGGCTCCCACGCTGGCGCTGCGCACGATGAAAGCGGAGGTGGCCGTCGGTCTGTCGCAGAAAGACATTAACCGGGCCGCAGCCGCCGGCCAGAACTGGGCCATCAGTGGCGAATGGGGACTCATTCAGTATGCAGGCAGACCGGACTGATCCAGCCGGCGTCTAAGCATGCGTCGGCGGACCTCCCTCCGGGCTCTCCGTCGGTCGGGACACCAGAACTAGTACGCTTCGACCGGCCATGGCGTACCGATCCGTCACCTGCAGGGGCGGCGCCTCCTGGATCGATGTGATGTCGCTCGGGATCGGCCGGGCGGTGTCGGCGACGCGGTGCCAGGCGCTGCCCATTTGTGCCGGCGGAAGCAGAATGTTCGTCGACTCCGTCCCGGCGTGAAAGACCGCCACGAGGTCTGGCCCGTCCGGATCGCGGACGTGCATGCCCAGCGTCCGTGCGTTCGGGTCCGACCAATTGACCGTTCGGCCACGCGCATCGAACCACTCCACGTCCTGCGGGCTGTAGTACCCATCCGCTCGAAGCATCGGAAGCTGCTTCCGCAGGCGAATGGCCTGCCGCGTGAACTGTACCAGATCGTCGTATGCGTCTCGCCGCTCCCAGTCGTACCAGCTGGTTTCGTTATCCTGGCAGTACGCGTTGTTGTTGCCTCCCTGCGTACGCCGAAACTCGTCCCCGCCGAGAATCATCGGCACGCCGCGGGCGAGAAGCAGGGTCAGCAAAATATTTCGGGCTTGCCGGTTTCGCGTTCGCTGGACGAGCGGGTCATCTGTCGGACCCTCGACGCCGTGGTTGTTGCTGTAGTTGGCGTCGGTACCGTCCCGGTTGTTTTCTCCGTTCGCCGCATTGTGCTTGTGGTTGTAGCTGATCAAGTCGTTCAGCGTAAACCCGTCGTGACTGGTTACGTAGTTCACGCTCGAATGCGGCCCGCGCCCCGACGACGCGTAGAGGTCGGCGCTCCCCCCCAGCCGGCTGGCCAGATCATCGATGATGCCGCCGTCGCCCCGCCAGAACCGGCGCACCGTGTCGCGGAAAGGTCCGTTCCACTCAGCCCAGCGGTGCTTCGAAAACGTGCCGACCTGGTACGCTCCGGCCGCATCCCAGGCCTCCGCAATGATCTTCACATCACGAAGAATGGGGTCCTCCGCGATCCGCTCGACGAGGGGCGGGTCCGCGAGCAGGCTGCCGTCCTGGTCGCGCCCGAGCACGGACGCGAGGTCGAAGCGAAACCCGTCCACGTGCATCTCCATGACCCAGTACCGGAGTGCGTCCAGGATGAGCTCGCGCACGACCGGATGATCGGCTTTTACCGTATTGCCGGTCCCGGTATAGTCGCGATACCACTGTCGCTCCTCCTCAAGAAGGTAGTACACAGAGTTTTCCAGGCCGCGCCAGGAAAACGTCGGACCCAGATGGTTGCCTTCCCCCGTGTGATTGAAGACGACGTCCAGGATCACCTCGATACCGGCTGCGTGCAGCGCGCGGACCATCTGCTTGAATTCGAGCACCTGCTCGCCGCGCGTTCCTGCGCTCGAGTAACTGCCGTGCGGTGCCATGAAGGCCGCAGGGTTGTACCCCCAGTAGTTCGTAAGTGACTCGCCCGTGACCGGATTCGTTCGTGACAGCTCTTTCTCGTTGAAGGCCTGGACCGGGAGCAACTCCACGGCCGTGATACCGAGGGATTGCAGGTACGGGATTTTCTCGATCAGCCCCCGGTAGGTCCCGGGATCTGCCACGCCGCTCGATTCGTCGCATGTGAAGCCGCGGACGTGGACTTCGTAGATTATCGTTTCCGACCACGGCCGGCGAAGGAGCGTATCGCCCTGCCAGTCGAAGTGCTCCCACGTCACCACGCTCTTCGGCGTTTCCGCGGCATTGTCGTACGCATCCGGCTGCCACTCCTGGCCGTTGTCCCCGTGATGGTAGCCCCGGGCCTTTTTGAAGTCCCAGGTTTCGGTACCGGCGATCGCCCGCGCATAGGGGTCTATAAGGAGCTTGTGCGGATTGAAGCGATGTCCGCGTTGCGGCTGGTGCGGTCCATCTGCCCGGTACCCGTAGAGCGTCCCCGGAGCAAGGCCCTCGACCCAGACGTGCCAGATATCCCCCGTCCGGTTGGCGGCGGTATCAAGGCCAATCACTTGGGAGGGCTCACCAGCGGTCGGGTCATCGTAGATTTCGAGCCATACCTGCGTCGCATGTCGGCTGAAAATGGCGAAATTGACGCCTCCGTCCCGAATCTCGATGCCAAGCGGCAGCGGCAGCCCCGCCCTAACACTTCCCGTTTCGAGAAGTCCCTGGGCGAATGCGCGAAACCCATGACTGCGCGGCTCGGATACAGCGGTCGCGTCGGAATCCGTTCGGTGGGAACGAGGGTCTTGACTGGACATGACGGATACGCACTTCGGAGCGCATGACTGGCGATCAGAAACAGCGGCGGCGTCTCCCGCCTCACCCGAAAGCCGCAAAGCTCGTAGGGTGAATCGGACAGACGCCGCAATATACGCCGTTTGTGGAAAAAATGCGCGGTACGCCTCTCTCCAGTTACGTAGCGCGCGTTGTTACCACGCCGGAGCGTAAACGCTGTAGCCCGCCGGGAACGGCCGGCATGTCATGGGCCTGTGCGGCCCGGAGTTCAGATGTCTGGTGTGGGGTTGCGGAGAATCATCTTCCTCACCCCTCGATGATGCGTATCATGGCTCGTACCGTCCGGTCCAGGTCCTCAATCCGCTCGATCAGACTCCGGGCAGCGACGGGAGCCATGACGCCCTCACGCTGCCGGTAGATCACGTCCAGCCGCGCTTCCTCGAGCTTCGCTCGGAACGCGCTCAAGTCGGACACCCTGGCACGTGCACCGGGAGCGTTATCGAGAACCTCCACGATGGACCCTGGCCCGGAGGGAAGATCTTCCTCGGGGACGACGAACGCCGTGTCGGACGCGGCCGTGTCGGCCATCGGGGCCGCATCAGCCGCAATGACCGGCCGAGCGGACTCCTCGCCCGTTGAGTCGGCAAGGGAGACACCGGGCCCGGCCGGACTGGCAACGGTGGAATCGGCCTCGCTGGAGTCAGGGGCAGCGTCATCCGCACCGGGCGTTGCAACCGGTGGCGCGTGCTCCGTCAGAGACCGTTCATCGAGAAACGTTGCCAGCCCCGTGATTTGCCGCTTGTACACAGGCCGGTAGAGGCTGGACAGCGCCTCGCGCGAGTAGCGGACGAAGACGGGAATCTGATCCAGCGGCGCCTCGACCCGCAGTTCGATGTCGCCCGAATACACCTCCTGCGACCAGAAGTCCATCCATTGCCCGGGCGGAAGATATACGGTGCGGGCGGCTGTGGAGTCGACCACGGGAGCGACGAGAAGGTCGGATCCAAGGAAATACTGGTCCGCCCGGTCCGTGCGTCGAGCCGAACGGGGCACCTCAAGCATGAGGGGACGCATCACTGGCCTGCCAGTAGCGACCGCCTCTTTGTACTGGCGCCACAGGTACGTGCTGAATGTGTGATGCAGGCGTGTGTACCGGCGGATGATGCGCGCCATCTCCGGATCGGAGAGCCAGGATTCGACCCTGGAGGGTGCGCCCAGGTGGAATGACGGCGTAAAGGCTCGGAATTGCACCCATCGGGCGAACGCATCTCGCTGCACCGACGCCGTATCGGTGGTGGGTGCGGCTGTCCAGATCGGAACGCCGGCAAATCCGGCCGTTTGCGCAGCCGTGACGGCGGCCGGCAGTCCCGTTGTGGAGTCGAAGTCCGCCGTCCACCCCGTCGACTGGACCAGAGTCAGTCCGCGGGAGGCCCTGTCGTCTACCGCACGCCCAACGATTACCGGGTGCTTCACGCCGGCGTCCGTGAACGCCTCTCGCGTCGCATTCACGTACCGCGTCCGCCACCGGTGCCAGACGCTTCGCGCGGCCTCTCCGGTGTGATATCGACCGCTGTCCGGCAGAGCAGCCTCGTTCAAAACGACGCCGTTAACATCCGCTCGGTAGAGGCTCACCATCTGATCTTTCCACCAAGAGGCGGCCTCCGGATGCGTGAAGTCAACCACAGCTACCGCCGTCGACCCGGGCAACGATCTCGACGTATCTGGCCGCGACATCGCGGATGGCGCCGGCACCAGGAGCGGGGCGCCGACACTGTCCGCGACCAGAAGCTTACGCGCTGCGGCCTCCTCGAAGGCGGACGTCTCCGGCTCCACCAGAGGCCAGACATCCACCATCACCTGGAGGCCGGCATTCCGGAGGTCGTCGACGGAAGAGGCGGGAGCCGAGCCGGTTGGCTGTGCCGATGTAATTTGAGCCGTAGACGTGGCCGATGCGCGGTCTACAACGTACATCGTAGCCATCACATCGTAGGCCCGCAGAAGCCGCGATTCGGCGGTGATCTCCTCTACGGTCGCCATGGGCTGGGCATGCTTCCAGACGCCGTACTGGGCGGTCGGCGGCAGTCCCATGCGACCGGTCTGCTCCGTGAAGCGCTCGACGATCTCCGCCGGATCGGGGTCGGTGTAAAAGTAGAATGTGACCGACGATCCGTCTGCCCAGAACGTGAATAAGTCAACCGTGGAGCCGAAGTCCAGGCCAAAGTCGCCCTCGGTCGGCACGTAGACGCCGTACCCGCGGCTGCTCAGAGCCAGCGGCACGGCGCTTGAGTCGCGGCGGCTGTCGACCTGCGTGCCCCGCCGATCGAGGACCGCCGAGTTGCGCACATAGGTGTAAAATTGTTCGTCGCCCGACGGGACGAAGCCGTATCCGATTCGATCGATGTCTGGAGGCCCTTCGAGCGTCACGGTACTCACCGTTTCACCCGCGTCCACGGTGATCCGGAGGGGCGTTCCCCGTTCCGTCATGGCATTGTACACGCCGGGACTGCCCTCCACTGGCTCAGCCGATAGAACCCGCTCCCAGACGCCGCTGAAGTATAGACCGAACGCTGCCGCTTCGTTCGCCCGTGGAGGCGCACCGATCACCGACCGCGTGTTGTCATCAAGCTGCAGGTTGATGCGGAACGGGTCGGCGTCGACAGACACCGACTGCCCGACGGCCGCCAGCGTCCAAGCGGCCAGAAGAGCAACCGAGACGATTCCAATTCGGGCGAAAGCACGCACAGTCATCTTCCGAAGACGGGGGTAGGGGAATCAGTACGACCGTGGTCACATCGAAAGGCACGGCACAGCACAAAACTGAATTGCAAGCCCGATGCCACAGCCCCGTTTCGACCGCCCGACGGTTGGCGCCCTCCATTACGGAAACGGGAGCCCCGCGGGATGCTCGTCGCCTGCAAGGCCGACCTTCACGATGTGCAACCGCTCCTGGGTCGGTGCCGAAGCCGCATTCTTTTCCAGATTGAGGGACGCGTAGCTCCAGCCGATCATCCCGCCCAGATATGCGAGGGCGACCAGTGCAATTCCGGCATACTGGAGCCAGAGACGCACTTTTCGGCGACGGGGCGAACGTGGAGGGCGCGTGGGGGATGCACCGTCCTCAGGCCCCCGCTCGTGCGAGGATCCGCCCGTAGTTGGCGTGGCAGAAGTGTCCATGGCAACGCGTACCGGTTTGGGTGGGATCTGAATAGAGCCAATGCCACACGCGCCGACAGGTTGCCGCCCGGCCACCCGAACGCATCAATTTACACGACACGGTTGCAACTCCGATCTGCACCAGCACACGTGACGGTGTATCAGTGTCTGTCTCACGGTGTATCATCCGATGCATTCACCGACACACGCATCAACCTGTGCGGGGGAACGACATCCGATGGGTACCTATCGGGCAAACAAAGCAAACCCGTGCCGCGGATGAGGCAGGCACGGGGAAGGGGTGGGGCGCAACCCGATCGCCGGACGAGGCGGACCGTCATGCGTCAGCGTGACGATCGATGGTGTCATTCAGGTTTTCGTGCTCTCCCTCAAGGATACCGGCGATGAACAAACCGGTTTTGTTCTCCAGTTCCGCAAGTGTATGCGTTTCGGGTGCCCGGCGGTATTCGCGTTTTATAAACTCATCTTGGATCGCTTTCGTCGCCGCTTCCTGTTCGTCGTCGGCCTGCGTGACGTTCGTGAACCGGTCGAACCCGTCCTTCGTGAAGCCGATGACAGTGTAGGTGGCCATAGTCGCTTGGTATCAATCAACGTGTGTCGGATACCCCTCTTACGGGACGAAGGGCCTGTTGTGTTCGACCATTTCCATTCATGCCCGGAAGTGTTCTGCTACTGAGCGTCATCATTCACTGCCCACTTCGACGTAGGCCACTCGGTCCTCGACGACCTCAAGTGTGCGTACCAGCTTCTGTCGTCCGCGGTAGCACGCCGGAGAGGCGAGGCGGAGCGTCGTCTTATCCGGTGCTTCGGGCGGGTGAAGGTCCTTCAGAACGCGGCGCCGTGCGCTCTGGAGTCGCCGGCGGGTCGCACCAACATCGATGGAAACGTAAAGCGTTTCGCCAGACGACGAGGCCCGCTGAACGTCGCCGCAGAGGGCGTCGGGGGCTAACGATCCGACGGCCTCCTCCGCGACGCCGTCGGCATCTCGGTCGAATGCAACCCGGCCAACGGACACCGAACCCGCGACCACCAAAAACTCGCCCTCCTGCTTTTCGAATCGGACGGGTTTGCCCACCCAGTGGTCGGCCTGCGCGCCATCGTACGCGATCGGGACCTCGACCGCGGGAAGAACGAATTTTTTCTCTCGGAGATGGTCGAGATCCTCGGAGATCGGGTCCAGCACCTCAGCCTTTTGCCGCTCATACTCATCCTTGGCCGAAGCGTACGAGGATAGGCGCTGCCTCGCTGAAGAGATGGCCTCCTCCAGTGCGGTGATGCCTTCGCGTAGCCTCTCAAACCGTCCACGGTCGGGCGTCCAGCGTTCGAGCAGAAAGCGGTCGATCTGTAACTCGTCCACCGCTTCGCAAAATCGCGCGAGAACCGCCGTGTCAATCCTGTCGATTGGGCCGTGAAGCACCTGCCGGCAATGGTCGCACTGCTCGAGGACTCGCTCCGCATCGACGCCGCCGAGTAATGGTGAGATGGGTTCAGACTCGTCGCGGAAGAGGTAAAGCTCGTCCATCGCACGGGTAATCGCCACGTAGAATAGCCGGCGCTCTCCCTCGATGGCCTCCGCATTCGCCTGGCCTTCCGGCTCATCTTCGTCGTCTGTTTGCGAGCGCGATTCCCCTTCGTCCGATGCACTCTGAGACGCGGCGTCATTCGACGCGTCCTGTTTCTCAGACATGTCCTCCGGCGGTGCACTGCCTGCATCCATCCCCGTCAGGTTGGGGATGGTGCCGTCGTTGCAGTCCGGCACGAACACGACCGGCCACTCCCTTCCCTTCGCCCGGTGAATGGACCGGATCTCGAGACAGTTCGACGTCGGGCCTTGCTCCATGCGGTCGAACGAAATCTGCTTGATGCGCTCCAGCAGCGCGCGTGTGCTCGGGAGGCCCTGAGCGAAATGAACGAGGGAGCGGGCCGTCTGGATGCGATCGTCCGCCGTTTCCTTGAATGCGCTATGCTGACGGATGTAGCCTTCGTATCCCATCGCATCGATAAGCCAGTCAACCGTCTGATCGGCAGGTTCGTCGAGGCGACCCCGCAACTCCTCCATGACGCCCAGAAAATCGTCGATCCCCCGCGCAGTGCGGGCGTGCATGTCACCGCGGTAGCCGCGAAGGACGTCGAGGACTGAGGCTCGCTTCCGGCGCGTGCGTCGGCGAATGCGGGTCAGAACCGACCCGGAGACGTACCGATTCGGTTCCAGCATCACCTTCTCGAATCGATCGAGGTACTGCTGCACGCGTCGACCATTGTCGAACCAGCCGTGCTCACGGACCTGCCGGTCAAGCATGGCGAAGAAGAGGTGGCGCAGCAGCGCCTGCACCTGTGTTCGAAGATAAAAGGGCGAGCTGCCAGCGATCCGATACGGGATCTGTGCCCGGATGAGAGCCTGCTCGATGAACGGCGTCTGCGCGTACTGGCGGACGAGAATCACGAGATCCGAAGGCGGGGCCCCGGCATCGAGGTGCGATTGAATTTCAGCCACGAGATCTCGGGCCTGCCCGACCTGTCCCCGACCGGCACGCAGGTACGTGTACCCGTCGAAGGTGCGCGTCGGATGAAGTCGTTTCGGGTGCCGGCGCCGGTTCTCGCCGATCACGGCATTGGCCAGACTGGTCTGTTGCCCGGTCGACCGGAAGTTGTCGGAGATGACGTACTCGGACGCGTCGTATCGATTAGCGAACCCGAGAATGAACGACGGATCCGCCCCTCGCCATTCGTAGATGCACTGATCGTCGTCGCCGATCGCCATGTAGTTGCGATGCGACGCCGTGATCACGTCCAGGAGCCGGACCTGAACGGGGCTGACGTCCTGAAACTCATCGACGAGGACGTAATCGAACTGCGCCTGCGCCGCCTCGCGGACGTCGTCGTAGCGCATCAGGACCTCCCATCCCTCCCGGAGCATGTCATCGAACGTGATCCAGCCGCGCTGCTGGCGCAATCGTTCCGCGTATCGATACAGCGTGAGGAAGTCCTCGTTTTCGTGGTCCGCCTGCGTGGCATGCTCGCGGGCCTCGGCCGGTAACTGCGTCGCGTCCAGGTCTACATAGGCCAGACACGTCTTCCATGCGGAAATCCGGTCCTCCAGATCCGACTGCGGGATGCCCAAGGCGGACGTGTCGATGCTTCGCTCCATCGCAAGTTGCGTCCGAGCTTTTCCCGCCAGAATGCGCGCCATAGACGCCGGGTCGACCTCGCCATTTCGAAGCTGTCGTGGGCGGTGCCCGCGGCGCTCTGCATCCGCGATGAACGAACGGCCGAGCGAGTGGATCGTGCGGCACTGTACCCCTTCGACGTCCAGGGCGATGAGCCCGCGTTCGAGATCGTCGACGGTCGACCGTGAAAACGAACTCGCCAGAATCCGCTTCGGGCTGGCCCCGTCGTTCACGAGGCGCCGGATGCGGTGCACCATCGACGTCGTTTTTCCGGCGCCGGCGACGGCGAAAACCAGGGCGGGGCCCTCCTCATGCTCTACGATGCGTCGCTGCTCCGGTGTGAGCGTCCCGTTCTGAAGAGCGAGACCGGGGGTACGACCGGCAGCGACGGAGTCGGACATGCGTTAATCGGGCAAGACCTCGTGGACGATGAACCGCAGCGTTTCACGAGGTCCATGCGGTGTTCGTTCGGCCTACACAGCGATTCCACGATCGGTACGGTCTACGAAAAAGCGGCCCCGATCGACCTGACCGGCGCCGCCGTTCATCCAGCATACGTTGCTCGTTCGAATCTACTCCACCTTATCAAACCGTACGCCGCTCGTCCGTCCGTTGCCGGCACGCAGACCCATGACCTTTCCTGCCTCGTCCCGGACAAACTCGACATCCATAACCGGGAAAGCACCGGAGAATTGATCCTCCTGCCCAGGCTTTAACGTAATATCGTCGAGACGGGTATGCGTGAGCACGAGCTGCCCCTCCCGAACGGTCATGACGTAGGCGGTCTGCAACTCCTCGCTGTAGTAACGACCCTCGTACGCCTTTAGCGAGTCTGACGTCGGGCTCCACGGGTCGCGCTTGATGCGGGATGCCGTTTGCACCCCGTTCTGAAAGAGCGTGAGCGACTGCGCCTTCCCGTCCTCTACATCCTGAAATTCCACCCGCGCCTCGACCCGAACGAGTTCAAACGTGGAGGGCCCGGTCGGGCGGATTTCCAGGCGCGGCTGACCGGTCGCCTGCGTGTAATACGTACCGTCCTCCTGCATGAATGTCAGCACGAAGCCGGGAACGTTGTCCAGTTCGTACCGACCGACGAACGATTCAAAGTCCTCTGCCGTCATGTCCGCCGGCTCGAAGGAGGCAGTCGACGTGTCGGCGGGCGCGGCGGACCCCGGTTTGACCGGCTCCATGTCATCGCCGAAGAACGCCTCGGCCACGTCCAGCGGAAGAGAACCCGGTGCGGTCGCATTATTGGTCATCATGATGATTCCGGCATTCAGCTCCGGAAAGTACGTCACCTGCGCGCGATGAGCCATGTCTGCTCCGCCGTGCTGAATCGTCTTCAATCCGCGGATGTCCTGTACGAAAACGCCCAGTCCGTACGCGGTTGTATCCCCATTGGCAAGGACGTAGGGCGTGGTCATCTGCTCGTATGCACCCGCCCCGCCGAGTTCATGGGTGTTGAAATTGTCGATCCACTTGGCGAGATCGCTCAGCGTCGCGTATATGCCGCCCGCTCCCATTGCAGCCGGGAGATCGATGCCCTCCCGGTAACTGCCGTCGCTCATCGTGTATCCCCGTGCCGATCCCGGTACGACCTGGGATCGCGGGGCCCGAATCATCGTGCGGTTCATCCCCAGCGGCCCGAACACCCGGTCGTCCATGTACTCCGGGAACGACATGCCGGAAACGGTCGCGATGACGTCCGCGAGCAGCTGATAGCCGGTGTTGTTGTAGTTCCACTTCGTTCCCGGCTTGTTCTG
The DNA here is from genome assembly GCF_051155795.1 of Longibacter sp. Taxonomy (NCBI): domain Bacteria; kingdom Pseudomonadati; phylum Rhodothermota; class Rhodothermia; order Rhodothermales; family Salisaetaceae; genus Longibacter; species Longibacter sp. The sequence goes on along the minus strand of NZ_DAXETW010000067.1, from coordinate 28,272 downwards.
AAGCTCTGGCTGTCGCTGGACGACGTCGACGATGTCTTCCTGGCTGATATAGTCGCCCCGGTCGAATCGGACGCCGGCCATCGCCAGGGTGTTGATGCTCTCCCGGTACCCGCTCGTGTGCGTCAGCAGGTGGCGAATTCGAACCGTGTCCTCGAACGCTTTTACATTCGGCAGGTGCTTCGTGACCGGGTCGTCAAGCGAGAGCTGCCCATCCTGCGCCAGGAGGAGCACCCCCATCGCCGTGAACTGCTTCGAGACGGATCCAATGTTCGATCTGGTATCGACCGTGAAAGGCGTCCCCGTGGTGAGGTCCGCCATCCCGAAGGCCTCCGTGTAGATCAAGGAACCGTCTTTCACCACGCCGACGGCCACGCCGGGCGCATCGCCGGATACCCGGTGGACGAGTTGCCTGACCCGGTCCGACGGCGCCGTCGCAATGGGCTCCGCTCCGTCGAGCCGTAGCGTGTAGCGGCCGGCGTCCTCCTCGAACGACGTGACGACGAGCCGGTGCACGCCCTCCGCCTCCGTTTCGAACTGAAACGGCTCCGGCCCTTCCCCGGTGACGTCGATGCGTGCGAGTTCTGAACCGTCCGGGGAGTGAACCTCGATAACGACATCCACGGTGTGCTGCTCGGCGACACCGTACACGAACCGGTCGGCGGCCAGATCGATCGTGTAGCTATGCTCATCGTCGGCACCGAGGGAGTCCGCGGTCGACTCCGCGACCGAAAGCGCACGATCGGCCGGCTGACCGGCGGCCGGCACTGCAACGAAGAACGCAGCAACACACGCAGCAAGCAATAAGACAGCGACCGGTGACGCCGTCCGCTGGCACTTGAAGAACGATCGGGACGTGAGCATGAGATAGACAGAGTTTTTTGTCGGGGAATATTCGCCGCATAACACGTCGATTCCGACCGGGTCGTTACACGACGTCCATGATGAGATGTCGCTGTCATGGACGGAATCCGATCGCGGCGGTTTCCGGAACCCGGCGGCAACGAACACCATCGCTCCACAGAAGAACGTGACGCAACGGCGGCGTGCCTGAGGGACAGGGCCCCGTCCTCTTGATCGTTCACGCGGAGCAGCACTCGCGGCATCGGCGCGGATGCTGAGTCCCGGTGAGCCCGAGGGACGGCCCGGCCCGCGATCAGAGACATGAACTTCAGGGAGGTGCGTGCGCGCGACCGGTACGCTGAATCGACCAGCGAAGCCGAATCACGGGCATGGAACGGACCGGGCGCGCCCGGAAAGGGACGCGCATCCAGACAGGGACGCGCATGAGCACACGAGCCTCTTTGACTCGGTGGGGTCACGTTCGTACGGGTCCGCAGCGAGCCCGGAGACGCTTATTCTACGGTGACGCTCTTCGCCAGGTTACGCGGCTGGTCGACGTGGCACCCGCGCATGACGGCGATGTGGTAGCTAAGAAGCTGAAGAGGCACAACGGTCAGCAGCGGCGAGAGGAATTCTTCGGTCTTGGGGATCCGGAGGACGTATTCGCACAGCTTGTCGAGTTCGCCATTTCCTTCATCCGTGATGGCGATCACGGATCCGTCGCGCGCCACCACCTCTTCGATGTTGGACACGACTTTATCGTACGTCGAATCCTTCATCGCAATAAAGACCACCGGCATGAACCGATCGATGAGCGCGATGGGGCCGTGCTTCATTTCTGCGGCCGGGTATCCCTCCGCATGAATGTAACTGATCTCTTTGAGCTTCAAGGCGCCCTCCAGCGCGACCGGGAAATTGTAGCCGCGCCCGAGATAGAGGAAGTTGGATGCATAACGGTATACGCTCGCCATTTCTCGGATCTCGTCGTTCATCCCCAGCACCTCGTCCACCTTGTCGGGGATGGAGGCAAGCGCGTGGAGATTGTGCGCCATCTCCGCGGTTGAGAGCGTCCGATTTTCGGCGAGTTTGAGCGCGATCATGGCGAGAACGGTCACCTGCGCCGTGAAGGCCTTCGTTGACGCAACGCCGATTTCCGGTCCCGCATGCAGGTACACGCCGGCATCGGTTTCCCGGGCGATGGTCGAACCGACGACGTTACAGATTCCCAGGCAGAGTACGCCGTTCTTCCGGGCCTCCCGGACGGCTGCGAGGGTGTCGGCCGTTTCGCCGCTTTGCGAAATTACGATCACCACGTCCCCGTCCCGCAGGATCGGATTGCGGTATCGGAATTCGCTGGCATACTCGACCTCGACGGGGATGCGCGCGAAGGACTCGATGAGGTACTCCCCCACGAGGGCCGAATGCCACGACGTGCCACAGGCGGCGATGATGATCCGGTCGGCGTCCACGATCTGGTCCCAGTGGTTGTAGAGCCCCCCGAGAACGACGCGCGGATCATCGGGGAGAAGCCGACCGCGCATAGAGTCCGACAGCGACTCCGGCTGCTCCATGATCTCTTTCAGCATGAAGTGGTCGTAGCCGCTCTTCTCGATCTCGCTGAGATCCCACTCGAGCTCATGCACCTCCTTCTCGAGGGGCACGTTATCGATGGTTTTCACCTCGTAGCCGTTGCGGTTGACGGTCACGATCTCTCCATCGCTCAGATACACGACCTGACGCGTATGTTCGACGAGCGGTGCGGCGTCCGACCCGATGAAGTATTCGCCGTCCCCGATCCCGAGGATCAGCGGGCTGCCCTTGCGTGCGGCGATCAACTGGTCGTCTACGCTCGACACCACGGCAATTCCGTAGGTGCCCACGACCTGCGTCAGGGCTTGGCGGACGGCCTCGCCGAGGGACAGATCCGTTTCTCGACGAATGTCCTCGATCAGGTGAACGAGAACTTCGGTGTCGGTGTCGCTGACGAACTCATACCCCTTTTCCTTCAGGCGCTTCCGGATGACCCCGTGGTTCTCAATGATCCCGTTGTGGACGAGGGCGAAGTCGCCCGAGACGCTCGTGTGCGGGTGGGCATTCGCATCCGTCGGCGGGCCATGCGTGGCCCAGCGGGTGTGACAGATGCCGAGGGTTCCAAGCAACGGTTGGCCGTCCACCGCGGAACGCAGTTCGTCCACTTTCCCCTTTCTTTTCTCCACCACGAGGCCGTCATCACCGACGATCGCAAGCCCCGCGGAGTCGTACCCGCGATATTCAAGCCGCTTTAGCCCGGTCAACAAAATCGACTCCGCTTGCTGACTGCCGATGTATCCAACAATTCCACACATATAAACGCGCTTGAGGTGTAGTCAGGGTGTTCAATCGTCGCCTCTCGTTCTCCGGTTTACCGGTTCCCTACCGGCACGAGAATCGTGCCACGCAGGACCGGGAATCCGGTGAGAGATCGACCATCCGATTAAGAAACGCCGGGGAATGCACGACTGCAACTGATTACGATGCGCATGGCGTTAAAACGTATCGTTCCGATATTCCTGAATTAAATCTTGCAAAAGGCCCAATCTGAAGCAATTCGGCGCGAGGGCACTAGTACCGTTCGAGCGAAAATTTTTCCCCGAGATACCGTTTCCGCACTTCCGGATCCGCAGCCAGTTCTTCGGCTGTTCCCGCCTTCAGGATGTCGCCCTCGTAGAGGAGGTACGCCCGGTCGGTGATTGCCAGCGTCTCGTGGACGTTGTGGTCAGTGATGAGAACGCCAATGCCCCGTTCCTTCAGTCCGGCGACGATCGACTGGATGTCTTCTACCGCGATTGGATCGACGCCGGCGAAGGGCTCGTCGAGGAGGAAGAATTGCGGGCGCGTGGCGAGGGCGCGCGCGATTTCCGTACGACGGCGCTCGCCGCCTGAAAGCGCGTATCCCTTCGAGTCGCGAACCCGGTCGAGTCCGAACTCGCGGATGAGTGACTCCACGCGGGCTACGCGCTCTTCGGAGGTGATAGGCTGGAATTCGAGCACGGCGTGCAGGTTGTCTTCGACACTTAGCTCACGAAAGACGCTCGTCTCCTGAGCCAGATATCCCACGCCCCGCCGGGCGCGCTTGTACATCGGCAGCCGCGTTACATCGTCTCCGTCGAGCAGGATACGGCCCGCGTTCGGCCGAATCATCCCGACAATCATGTGGAACGTCGTGGTCTTTCCGGCCCCATTTGGCCCAAGCAGGCCGACGATCTCCCCCTGCTGAACCCGAAGGCTGACGTCCTTGACGACCGCACGCTTATTGTACCGCTTCGTGAGATGCTCGGCGGCCAGGACGATCGGATCGTCCGGTACAGATCGCTGGGCGACGGTGTGATCCGGCGCCTCGGTTCCGGAGGATACAGAATCACTCATACGGAGGATGCACGGTCGTGCTATCGAAGAGGGGGCTTCGGGGTCGAATCAGGGCGGCGCGAACGTGGCCGCTCGCGTCGTGGCGCATCAACGGTCTCGTCGCTTGAATCCGACCGCCCGGCTCTGGATCCGTCGCCGGACGGGGTTCGGCGACCTGTACCAGGTGTCTCCGTGGACCCGGCACCTGCAGCGAGGCTGTCGGTTCGCGGCGACGCGGGATCCGTTGGGGATCGCTCCGTGTCCGGTTCAAGTCGGCGGCGGACACGATCATCGTCCAGGAACATGCGCCGCGTGGGGCGCCGATCCGGGACCCACATGAAGCCGTCGAGCCGGAAGGGGTCAGGGACAATCGCCTGCTTGTAGTAGGTGGTTTCCGTGCCGCCCAGCACACTCACACGCTCGACTTGCTCGTCGACAAACCGCAGAACGATGCGGTCCGCACTCGTTCGTGCGGCCCCGTTCTCAGATCCGTCTCGACCGGTCATAAAGCGAATGGCGCGAGCGTTCGGGCGGGCAATGATTTGCCGCAACGAGTCGTGCCGGAAAACGGCGGTGATGAGGCGTCCTTTCAACTGTTGGATACGGCCACTTACGCTATCCTCCTGCGCGGCGAAAGCATTCGATCGTACGTAGACGGTGTCGACCGAGCGATTGCGTACAACAACACGGATGGTGTCCCCCGATACCTGCGACCCATCAAACCATGCGAGGGGCGCACGATAGAGCCTCGTCTCCTCGAGCGACGGGACATCATCGTCCGTTCCGTTTAGGAAGCGATCATAAACGACCGAGTCGGCGACCGCGGACAGGTCGGGCTGCCAAATCCGAACGGAGTCGATCGCCACCATGCGCCGGAGCGTGTCCGACCGCTGCGCGTTCAGCCGGTGCGACCGGACCAGAAGCGTATCGGTCGGGCTGCCAGCGCTGTCGGTTCGCACCTGTAGCAGCAGCGCACGGCCGGTCACGCGGCTCGTCTTGCGCTCTTCGTCGTTCCGGGCTTCGTCGCCCCAGAGGAGCGTTTGTTCGCCGGCATCGGCTGGATTCGCCCGATCGGCCGACGGTTCGTCTCCCGGTTCGGGCGCCATGCGGCCGTCGTTCCGGGCTCGAATCTCCAACGAATCATAGCCCACGTCTCGTTCGGCGGCGTCGTCGGCGCTCGGGTTCCGGTCGATGAACACGTTGCCGCGAGCCTCCGTCCGCTTCTCGTTTCGGTAGTACACGACGGTGTCCGCCTCCATGTACGTCTCCGGGTCGCGGACGCGGACGTTGCCGAAGAAGTCTGCCCTCTGCGCGTCGGACAAATACACGCCAGATTCCGCGCGGAGGGTTTTGTCGTCATCCACGAGAAGCACGGAATCGGGAAAGACCGATCGCTTCTCGTCCGCGTAGTAGATCGCGCGACTGGAATAGACGTCGACATCACCATCCGATAGGTGAACGCGGCCGAAGGCACGGCCGACTTTCGATGGGCGATCGTACCGAACGGTCGCGGCGCGTAGCGTATCACCCCGCTCGTAAATGACGACATTCCCCCGGAAGAGAAACTCGTCGCTTTCCAGGTATCGGACCGCCTCTTGCGAGCGAAGCCGCGTACTGTCCTGTCGCACGAAGACATTCCCGAAGAGCTCCTGCAATCGATCGCCCTCGTCGCTTTCCCGGGCAGACAGCGAATCGGCGCGCACACGGACACGGTCGGACTCCGCGCGGCTCTGCTGTTCGCCCGACGGAATTGTATCCTGCGGCGTGAGGCGGCGTAGAGAGTCGTTCGACGGTCGAGAATCACCGGCGGTGTCCGGCAGCGCAGGAGCCGGCACGAGCGTATCCCCCCCCTCGACAGACGCCGAGTCTTGGAGGGCAAGCGAGTCCGGTGGATCGATCTCCGAGCTTTCGGCCGCGGTGTCGGCAACGAGTGTGTCCGCAGCACGTCCCTCCACGTCGGGCCCCTCCGGTGCCGTCGACTGGAACGCAGCGCAGCCGGACAGCAGGGCAAGCCACAACCCGACGGAGGCACCGGCTACCCACTTGCGCAGACGCATAACCTGGGAAGTATGAGACATACGAGCGGGTACAGAACCGGGCCGTGGAAAAGGAAGATGGGGCGAGCGTTCGGTCGCTGCTATCGTGCGTCGGTTGTGTCCGCAGTCGCAGCTTCATCTTGAGGCGGCGTTGCGGGAGGCGATGGTTCCAACGGGGAGGCGTCCGGTTGCGTATCGCTGGAGGACCCGTCGCCGGACGCCTCGTCGTCGACATCCACGTCCGCCGTGAAGCGCCCGATCTGATACGTGTCAAGGTTTTCATCCGCAACGAGACCGTTCCCCTGAACGTCCTCGGTTGGCGTCACGATCCGGACGAACCGACGCGTTCGCAGTTTCCGTGTGTTCTGGTTCCACGTGAGTTGTTCGGTACTCAGCCGTTTTCGATCGACCGTGTAGACCTCGACATCACCGAACGCTTCGAACCGCCCCTCCTCCGCAAAGTACAGCATGCGCTCCGCCGTGATCACCGCCGACGAGTCGCCCTCTTCAAACACGTACGCAACGACTCGATCCGATGGGAGAGATCGGCCGCGGAAGCCGGGCAGGGAATCGCGCGGTGGGTCGGCTTCATCGGCCACCCTGTTCACCCACGAAGACGGACCATTGGGGGACAGCCCATCGGCTTCTGTCGTTACGGTATCGATCGGGAGCTCGCCGTCGATGGTGAACTCGATATATGTACTGTCCTCCGTTTCGAAATGAGCCATCCGATCCGCAACGAAATGGGCGCGGCGCAGACCGTTCTCCTGGATGCCGAGGCGGACGTCCCAACTTACCTGACCCGGGCCGGCGTCGGCCGAATCGGCGGCAAGGGCCGCAGAAACGTCACGCTCCCGGCGTTCGCAGCCCACGACCAGGCTCAAGACCAGGATCACGACGCCCACGGCGCACACGATGCTGAGCGGTCGTTGAAACCACAAGTAGGCCGCCAATGGGAGACGTGCCATAACGGGCACGGAGGTTGTGGTTGGTATCAGCACGAAAACACGCAGGAATCACGTACGGAGCGGATTGAAGCATTTATCCGCCCCAATCGCGCACCGACTACGTGTTGTTGAGACGATCGTACGCGGTGCCGTAAACATCATCGCGGCAGTTGTCACGAAAAGCATCACGCGGCCTGTTTCGTGTTCAAACACATGAGCAGCGTACGACGCCCCGTTGAACCCTCGTTTCCCCAGCACGTTTGCCGAATCTACGAATAAATCCGTGGAATCGGTGCACGGACGGTCTCACGCTTCGTTCGGGGCATTGCGTTCGCCCGAATTCTTTCCGACGTTGTGCGACAGCAAACAGAGTGTGCCGGCCGGGACCCGGACGGGTGTGCGACGTGCCCCTCGTACCGAGTCGGATCGCAGCCGCTTGCCATCCATAGTACGACTCCTGCGCAAACGGATTCCGGCGTTAGATGGCACCTTGAAGCGCCTGCAGGCCCGACCGGTCCGCCGGAAAGCGTCCCGGCGGGTTGCATTCCTTGTCACGCGACGACCTTTACACAATCGATTCATATGGGTTTTACGGTAGAATCTCTCTCTCCGACAACGGTCGTTATCCGGATGGGCGAAGCCCTGGATTTCCGCAACGCCGACGACTTCAAGTCGACCTTTCAGTCGGAGATCGAAAACGGGTCCGTGAATTTCATTCTGGACTTTTCAGATACCGCCGTCCTGGATAGCACCGGTCTGGGCTCGATTTTCTCGCTATATCGCCAGATTTCTCCCGATGACGGACAGGTCGCCTTCGCCGACGTGTCGCGCCCCGTGCAGGTCGTCGTACAGTTGACGCGCACATACAAAGTATTTCGCCAGTTTCCTACCGTCGACGCCGCAGAAGAAGCGTTATCCTAACCGTCGCACGGCCCCATCTGGTTTTCCGGCGGACGTCTCCGCCGAACTGGCGCATGGACAAGCATTCGATTTCTCAACGTTACGACGATCTCGACCGCGCGATTGATGACGTGCGGAACCTGCTCGATGAGTGGCTGGACGAGTTCGGCGAGGATCCGGTCTCGACGTGGCCATCCACCCCCTCCTCCGCCGACCCTCCCGCCGGCAACAGCGTTCCGGACCGCGTAGGAGAGAAACCTGGCGCCCCGGTCGGGAGCGACGATTCGCATCCGTCCGGGCGACCGTCCGTTGTCCGCTACGCACAGGTGGTCCTCCACGAGTGGCTGGCAAACCTGGTGCAGCACGCGGACTTCGACTCGCGCACACCGGTCGTCCACATCCGGATCCGCGCAAGTGACCGGAATATTTCTTGCGCTGTGACCGATAATTCCACCGGCTTCAACCTTTCGGCCCAACTCGTCACTCAACGAAAGGAAGCTCGAGCGCTCCCAGAGCGCGGAATGGGCCTCCGAATCATCAATGCCTGCACCGGTCAGTGCTCATACCGCCCGACCGATTGCGGGCGGTACCGTTTCGAATTTTCCATCCCCGTCGATCACGAACCATGGCTGAGCATGCTATTCTGATCGTTGAGGACGACAGCACCGTACGCGAGTTGCTGAAGTACCGCCTCAACAAAAAGTATGACGTGGCGACGGCAGCGAACGGTGAGGAAGCCCTCGAACAGATCGAAGAAAAGACGCCGCACCTGATCATCTCGGACATCATGATGCCGAAGATGGACGGGTTCGCCCTGCAAAAAAAGCTACAGGCCGATAAAAACACGCGCGTCATCCCCTTTATCTTCCTTACGGCGCGGGCCGATGAACCCACCCGCCGTCAGGGCGCGCGCACAGGCGTCGACGATTACATCACGAAGCCCTTCGACATGGAGCAGCTCCTGAACCGCATCGAGCGGCTCCTGGAGCGCATGCAGGTCTTTCAGACCCAGCTGGACGCGGAGATCGGCCGGGACTTTTCGAATCGGCTGCTCCCGAAAAGTATGCCGGAGGTGGACGGATACCGCATCTTCTTCCACTCCGAGGCTCGAGAACAGGGCGGTGGCGATCTTTTCGACTGGACGCAGGTCGACGACGGTACCTACTTCATCACCATCGGCGACGTGATGGGAAAAGGCATCCGCGCGAAGTTCTATGCGTTCAGCTTTCTCAGCTACGTGCGCGCCACGCTGCACACCCTGCTGCAGGAATCCACCTCGCCGGCGAACATCATGTCGCGTATCAATGAGATGCTGCTGACGGATGAGGTGCTGGAAGACACGTTTGCGTCTTTTCTGATCCTGAACTGGGATCCAGCCGATCACTCCGTCACGTACGCGAATGCCGGACACTGTCGGCCGGTCCTGATCACGCCAGAAGGCGCCTCGGTCGCGGAACACAGCGACCTCATCCTCGGCCTCGAGGCCGATGCCAGCTTCCGCGACGAGACGATCGATCTCGCTCCGGGAAATGCGCTTATGGCCTATACCGACGGCCTCCTGGAGCACCCGGTCGACGGCACGGAGGTTCTCGGCGAGGAGGGCATTCTCGAGATTGCCGAGCAAACCCTCGACACGGACGACCCGATCGACGCCCTTTTGGACGCTGCGCTCGAGCGCGGAGACGACGCCTTCCACGACGATGTACTCGTCTACTGGATGCAGCGTGAGGCGTAACGCGGCTGCCTCCCTGCACGCCCATCTGTAACGCCACAGAGTGGCACTGGACGGCCGCTTCCTCCGCCCCGCCTGCTCCTGACCATGACTCGATCCTCCACGTCCTGGCGCGCTTTCGTGTTCGCGCTTCTGATGGGCGGCCTCCTCCTCACCGCGTGCGACACGGCCGACCTGTCGTCCCTGCCCGACGAATCGATCATTGATCTGATGCAGGGCGTCCAGGAAATGCGAACGTTCGCGGCTGTCGTCGGGGCGGACTCCGCCCTTGCCGCGTCACTTGCAGAAGACGGCGCGTACACGGTCCTTGTGCCACGGTCCGTCGGCCTCGCGAACCTCCAAACGGACACGCTGATCAACGACCCGCAACTGCGGGCGCGCGTCGCGGATCGGCATGTCATCCCGGGCACGGTTCTCCAGGCCGGCGACATCACCGACGGCATGTCGGTGACGCCGATCGAAGGCACACCCCTCACCTTTTCGACGACGGACGGACTCCGCGTGAATGGGGCTCGCATTGTGACGACGGACGTGCCGGCGTCCAATGGTGTGATCCACATCCTGGATCGCCCGATTCTAGACCGCTTGAACACCGCAGAGCGCATCCTGATCGAAAGCGACCTTCAGGTCCTGGAAACGAGTCTCGATCTGTCGGAAGGCCCGCTCCAGGCACGCCTGCGGGATGATAATGTGAACCAGACCGTCTTTGCCCCGACAAATGACGCGTTCGCTGCCGTTGTGGACACCAACGGGGACGGGTCCGTCAGTGAGGCCGAGCTGGGCCAGGTGGACCTGGACCGCGTGCTTCTCTATCACGTCCTCCCAGATCGGGTCCTGGCGCAACAGATTCCGCTATCATCCACCGAGTACGAGACGCTTCTGGGCCCGAACGTGCAGGCCGTTCGGAATGCCGAAAGCGGGAGCGTCACCGTCGGCGGCAGCGTGAACCGTCCAACGGCAACTGTCACGCGAGCCGATCTGCGGTCGCGAAATGGTGTTGTCCACGTGATCGACAGCCTGCTGGTCCCGCCGGCAAACGGGTCCGGGGACCAGAAGTGATACGAAACGAAAAACGGACCGGCTCCGCCTGCATATCTGTGGCAGGTGGAACCGGTCCGTATGCGTTCGGTCGCTGTGAACGCAACCAGGAGGATGCAACCGTCGCGGTTGTGTCAGGCTGCCTCCTCCAGGCTTTTCGAGTATTCCATCTGACGGTGTTCTCCCTCCAGCATAGCAAAGCTCACCTTGTCGTAGTACTCTCCTTCCCGGTAGAGGTAATCACGGGCAACGCCCTCCCGCTGAAAGCCCATGCCCTGTACGAGGTCCCTCCAGGCCGTGTTGTACTCAAACGTCTCCGCGCTGACCCGGTGCAGCTGGAGGTGGTCAAAGCAGAACTCGAGCAAGAGTGCCATCGACTCACGGCCATACCCCTTCCCCCAGAACTCCCGGTCGCCGATGGTGATGCCGATGAGTCCGTGGCGGTTGTGCTCGCTTATCCGTGCGACGTAGGCGATCCCGATCAGTGTACCGTCGGCGTGAATCTCGAAGTCCCGATGGGACGACGACGGGTTCTCGCACATCTTCTCGAACCGTTTCTTGAACTGCCCGAACGTTTCTTTTTCGTAGGGAATCTCACTGTCGAGCCGATTTAGCTCGGGATCGTTGTTCCACCGGAAGTGGGTGTAGATGTTATCCATCTGCAGCGGGGTAAACCGGACGCGGCCGCGTTCCAACGGGGCGACATCGCGGGCGGTGACAAGTGTACTCATAGATTTGGAAGCGCTTCCGATCATGGGCGTGTCAGAGGTTTATACCAGCTGGTGCGTCCGCCGGCGTGTACCGCGTCGACGGTCCCGCCAGTAAGGCGACGACGTCCAAAAGGTATCCCCTGTGTAGGTGGGACGGGTAAGGCTTTCTGTGGTTCGGATGGTCGCCTCCGTTTGTGTATATGGGGGAAGGTTCGGCGCAGAGGGATACACGGACGGACTTGTTGCTCCCCGTGATAATGCCGCGTCCTCCCCTCGGAGTTTTTCCGACATACACGCAGTACCAGGCGGCCCGGCAGGACTTATTCATTTCGCAACTTACGTGCCGCCTCCCGAAGCAGGTCGTAGTCTACCTTCATGCGCCCGTCCACGGCCGCGTCTGGCATACGATGAATGGCATCCGGTACTTTGTACCCGGCGAGGGCCTGGCGCAGCTCGACGAAGAGGTCCCTCACCTCCGCGTCCGGTCTCCACTGGACAAAGGCGACCGGTCGCTCACCAAACGTCTCGTCTTCGATGGCCACGACGGCGGCGCGCCCGATCCCGTCGCACCGTGCAAGTTCGGCTTCGATCTCTTCGGGGTGGACGTTCTCGCCTCCCGAGACAAACATCCGATCCGCGCGCCCGGTCACATGCAGGCGGTTCTGTTCGTCCAGGAAGCCAACGTCCCCGGTGTCGAACCAGCCGTCCCCCGTTCGGGCGTCGCGGAGCCGTCCCGCCGCCCCCTCCGTTGCTACGTACCCCGAAAACAGGGTCTTCCCGCGGACCTGGATTCTCTCATCCACGATCCGGAGGTCGCGATGTGGGAGCACCTGCCCGGACGTTGTCAGCGTGTCTCGATCGGCCCCGGAGGATGTCGTCGTGATCTGCGAGCTCATCTCCGTGCTGCCGTAACTGGTGTGCACCGGCCATCCCCGATCAACGGCCCGGTCCAACAGGCCGGGCGGTATGGCGCTACCCCCGAGAAGGAGGGCTTTGACATGGGCGATGGCGTCCGGTGCTCGCTCCAGGAGCCGACCGAGTTGGGTGGCGACGAGCGATGCGTGCGTCGGTCGAAGCGTCTGGATCGACTCGGCGACGGAGTGACCGCCATCTGGCACCGCCACGGAGGCCCCGCCCATCGCGGACCGGAACAAAATGGCCAGGCCGCCGACGTGATACAGGGGGAGCGACGCAAGCCAGCAGTCGCCCACTGCGACGGGGATATTTTCCGCTGATCCGCGGGCACTGTAGACGTGGTTGCCGAGGGTGTGCACGGCGATCTTCGACTGGCCGCTGCTCCCGGAGGTCGACACAGCAGTGGCACGGGCATCGAGGGGAAGTCGCCTCGGGCGCATCGTCGGGTCCGCGACCGGCGTAGCCAAGTCCTCCGGGGATTCAGTAATCGCTGCGAGGCGCGCGGTACGGAGCCCGGCGTCCCGTGCCTGCGTCATCACCTCTTCGTCGCGTCCGATGAACAGGTGCGCGCCGGCCCGGCGTGCCGTGGTCACCCGTTGGGCGGTCGGGTCCCGCAGGTTGAGCGGCGCCGCGATCGCCCCAACGCGCCAGACGGCCCAGAGAAGGGCGATCGAACGCGGATCACGGACGGCTTCGAGCGCGACCACCGATCCGGGGCGGCACCCGGCGGACAGCAGCCGGCCTTCCACAACCTGCGTCCACGCATCGAGTTCGGCATACGTCCAATGACCGGACGGCGTCCGGAGCGCTTCGCGTCCGGGGGAAGCGGTTGCGGTGACGATGAGCGGATCGTCGAGGTGAGACATCGTAAAGCGTCAGGGCGGTCAAGAGAATGCATGAGTCCGGGCGTCCATTACAGATCCGACGGAAGGGCCTCCCAGAGTGCTGAGACATGGATTGACGGGCCGCCGATGGGAAGACGTGCCTCGACGACGTCCCGGCTCAGACGCTGGTAGGTGTCGAGACCGGCGGGTATGGGGCGGGTCCCGATGGCGGTGGCGAGAGCGGCCAGCCCAGCCAGACCGATGCCGGATTCGTACGCGGAGGTGATAACCAGGTCGACTCCGGCCGATGCCACCTCGCGGGCAAGATCAAGCGTGCGGTAAAACCCCAGGAGTGACGGCTTGATGACGAAGGCGGCCGCGAACGTCTGTCGGGCCAGTTCTTCAACAGAGAGCTCACGGGTCGTCTCATCCAGAGCAACAGGCACACCCGTTTTTCCGGCCCAGCGTCGTAGATCGGAGGCCTCCGTAAGCGGTTCTTCGATGTAGGCGATCGGGGTGTCGTTTAGCGCCGCGACGAAGCCCTCCGCATCTGCACGACTCCAGGCGCGGTTTGCGTCGAGACGAATGTCCACGTCGCCGCCCCAGACACCGTGCAGGTGACGAACGGCCGCCGCCTCTTCCGCCGGATCGTGTCGCCCGACCTTGATCTTGACCGCACGGTAGCCGTACTCACCGACGTCCAGGTCGACGCCAGCGGCGACGATCTCATCCGGTGTCCCCGTCAGCAAGGCATTCAGAGGCACGCGGTCGCGGGCGGTTTCGCTGAGCCACTTGGACAGCGGCACCCCGGCATGCCGCGCGATCGCTGTCGTGAGTGCCTGTTCGAGCCCGAATTGTGCAGACGGGCACTCTCCCGCATCCTCCGCGATGACGCGATCGAGGTCGCGCAGCGATGGCGACGCCGGGAGCTCCCGGCCCACTAGATTCGGGATCTGCGCCTCGACCGCTTCCCGTGCGTCGGACAGGGATTCACGGCTGAAGTGCGGCAGGGGGGCGATGTCGCCCAGACCCGAGGTGTGCGCTGAGCCCTGCCGCATCCGGACCCGCACGAGGCACCCTTTTCGAACGCTCAAGCGGAATCCGCCGAGGTCGACAGGGGATGTTAGCGGGAGGACGTACGGGTGGAGCGTGACGGATTCGATGACAGCCATAGGATGAAGCGATCCACGGATGGGCGAGGTGGACAGGGCCGCACGCATCGTCGCTCCTGTTTACACGTTCCAACCGACCGAGAACAGGACGGCCCACAGCACGAGCAGGCGGCCCGTCGCACCGAGCAACGGGTTGAGCGCCTCCGGTTGCGTCGTCGAACGGAGCGTTCGAATCGAACCGAGCCCCGGCGCGAGAATGAGCAATGTCATCATTGCCCACGGATGACTCCCGTTCAACAGGTACAGAACGACCGGTACGACGGCGGCGGCTGTCAGGCACACGGTGTAGAACGCAACGCCGGCAGACCGGCCCAGACGGACGACAAGCGTTCGCTTCCGAGCCGAGCGATCCCCCTCCACATCCCGGATGTTGTTTACCAGCAGGATCGCAACGGCCAGGAGGCCGGGCCCCGCTCCCGCGAGGATGACCTCATGGCTGATCGTCAGCATTTGCACGTAGTACGTCCCGCCGACGGCCACAGGGCCGAAAAAGAGGAAAACGAAGAAGTCCGCCATCCCCATATACGCCAGGGAATACCGCCCCCCTGTGTACCAGACGGCAGACACGATGGACGCAACGCCGATGGCAAGTATGGGCCATCCCCCGCGCCAGATGAGATAGCCGCCGGCCAGGACCGCGCCGGCGAACACGCCAATGGTAGCAGCACGCATCGTCTCGGGTTCGACCAGGCCTGCTTGCGTCACGCGCTGCGGACCGACCCGGTCGTCGGTGTCCGTGCCCTTCAGGAAGTCGTTATAGTCGTTATGGTAATTGACACCGACCTGAATCAGGATTGCACTCAGTAGGGCTAGAACGGCAGACATTGGATGCAATCCGCCGGCTTCCATTGCCATCGCCGTACCGACGACCACCGGAGCGACGGCCGCGCCGAGTGTTTGGGGGCGGGCAGCCTGTACCCAGGTGGACGGTCCGGCAGTGAGGGTCGACATCGGCGACGCAGATCGTAAACGGGGCGTTTAGCTTGTGGAGTGAAACCGGACGAGTTGCGACAGGAAGGCCTGTGGCCGCTCCGCATGCACGTTGTGCCCGGCATCCGGAAAAATCACCGTCTCCATACGTCGCGACCCGATCGCCATGAAGCGAGAGATCTCGACGTACTTTTCGTCCAGTTCGCCTGTGCACGCGAGCGTTGGTATATCCAGATCCTTCAGCCGTTCCCAAAGAGATGGTTGCGCACCGACGCTCAGCCCGACGAGGGCGCGAGCCAGTTCGTCCGGGTCATTTGAGGACCGCTTTTCGATCATCGTCTGCACGAGGTCATGTCGATCGAGCGACTCGAAGAGGGGAATTCGGTACCAATCTTCGAGAAATGCAGGAAAGTCGTCACGAATGCGGCGGGCGCGTTCTGCGTCGACATCCCGGCGTGACGCCCGATCCGCGGAGGAGGTGAGCCCGGGCGACGACGACTCCAGAACGAGCGATCGGACTCGCTCGGGGTGATGGACGGCGAAGTACAGCGCCGCACGCCCTCCCATGGAATATCCGACGAGATGGCACTGCTGAACGCCCGCGTCGTCGAGAACATCGGCGAGCGCCTGTGTCGCTCCTTCCATCGTATACTCATACCCCGGTCGCCGTACGGACCGGCCGTGCCCCGGAAGGTCGACAGCGATGCAGTAAGCGTTCGATGAGAGCGCATCCGTAATCTGGGTCCAGTCAGACGTGCTACCCATGAAGCCATGGAGGAAGCAGGTGGGAGGCTGGTTCGCAGTACCTGTCGTCGTGTAGTACAGCATGTACAAGAGTTTATTCGGGAACGGGTGATGCAGAGCCCGCAAAGAGGCTCTGGGACCACGACGGCACATCGTCGAATCCGCATGGGGCCGCTTCTACGGTGCGGGTGTCCGGCAATCTGGCATCGTCCCCTTCCAACCGAATTCCACATCCCCGTCGGTCCGGCGCGGGGGGACACCACGACGGGGAACTTCGTAACATGACCGTTTCTGCCGAGCTTGGTTATCAATAACGGAGGATCATACGTTAACCCCTGTCATCCCTGTTCTGCTCCCAACCTGCTCAAAAGATGCTTTCTCGCCGAAGATTCCTTCGAATTGCCGGGGGTATACTGGCTGCATCCACGGTCAAATACCCATCTTTTGCCACGGCTCGGACACTTTCTGGAACGATCACAGAACTACGTCGCGGTGTCGGCACCTACGTGGATCGCGGCGGAACGATCGGATGGATGCTCCGCGACGACGCACTGGCCATCGTAGACACGCAGTACCCGCAAACGGCGGACGCTACGACGGCCGCCTTCGAATCACATGCGGAGAAGTCATCGACACCCCTGATCGACCTGCTCATCAATACGCACCATCACGGCGATCATACGGGCGGGAATGCGAAGTTACTCGACCGGTCGAATCGCTCGGTCGCGCATGCCGAATGTGTTCGGCTTCAGCGGGTCACGGCAGAGGATGGCGCAACTCCCGCTACGGCCGCGACGACCTTCGACGACGCCTGGTCCACGGATCTCGCCGATGAGACGATCTCCCTGAACCACGATGGTCCAGCCCACACCGGTGGCGACGCCACGATCTTTTTCGAGAACGCAAATGTCGTTCACACGGGCGACCTCGTATTCAACCGCGTCATCCCGTTTATCGATGTCGACGGAGGCGCCCTGGTGGAAAACTGGATCACGACGCTGGAGACACTCCACGACCGCTACGACGACGATACGCTTTTTATCTTCGGACACGGGCATCCGGACCACGGACTCACCGGGTCTCGTGCGGGACTGCATCGGATGCGAGACTACCTCACGGCCCTGGATGAGTTCGTTCGGGCGAAGCGCGCGAACGGTGTGACCGTGGAGGAAATGAAAAAGGAGACCAATCTGCCCGGATTCGAGGCGTACTCGTCGGAGGACTGGCCCCTGCCTCTGGCGCAAAACCTGGAAGCCGTCTACCGGGAGCAAACCGGTGACACGCCGGCAACCGCCTCCTGATGCAGAGGCCCGGCCCGTTCCCCTCCATGAGGGATTTATTCGGGTCGCAGATCGGCCACCGCCTCGGCGCACGCCGCGTCGAGCCGGTCGTGAATGTGCCGGTTTTTGGCGCGATCTGTCACCACCTCCAGGACGGTCGACTCTCCGGCTTCTTCTGCCCGCTTGCAGGCACGCCCGTACGCCCGCACGAATTCGGACGATGTTTGAGCACGGACGCACTTAATGTCAAATCCAGCGGCCACACGGTCGAAATGGACGGGTTGAGGCGTCGCAAAATACGGCTCGAACACATCTTCGTGCTCCGCGATGGGCAAGAAGTGGAAGATGCCGCCGCCGTTGTTGTTGATGAGGACGGCTACGACCGGGTGGTGCTGCAGCAAAGCGAGCGATGACAGGTCGTGGAGCGAGGCGAGGTCACCGATCAGCAAGGTCGTCGGCGCCTCGCGACCGATCGAACATCCGGCTGCCGTCGCGAACGTGCCGTCAATGCCGCTCGCCCCTCGGTTCGAGAATACCAGGACCGGTGATCCTGTGGTCTCGGCGTACCGGTTGGCATCCCGGACGGGCATGCTGCTCGCCAGCACCAGCGCATGAGACGAGGGGATCTCGCGGGACAGCAGCCGCGCCACGGCGGGTTCGGATAGTTCAGACGTCCCGTTGTGGGTCAGATGCCGTGTCAACACGTCCGCAACGACACGATCTGCGCGCGTCCATCGCGTCGTCCAGGACGAACGGCGTGACGCCGAAGTGACGGCATCGATAAAGTGCCGGCAAAAAGAGATTGGAGCCGCCTCGATGTGGTGGGTGACGTAGTAATCCGGATCGATTCTGGACGGGTCGGGACGAACCACCGCGTACATATCGGGCACGGCGTCCCGCAGTAGATGCCGGAGCCGCTTTGAGACGAACCGCCCGCCAATGTGCAGCACGACGTCCGGATGCCAGTCGCTGCCTCTCCCCGCTCCCGCCAGCACGGCGTCGAAATGAGCGATGCGCGCGATCTCCGGGTCGGATCCCAGGCGGAGCTGCGACGTGATGTCGGGGAGCACGGGCCAGTCGAGGTGCCTCGCGAGGCATCGAACAGCATCTGCCTCCTCTGGCGTATCCAGGCGCCCTGCCACAATCAATCCCCGTTCTACCGAACCCGCCTGTTCTGCCAGCCTTCTCGCAGCGTCGGGCGCAACCGACAATGCCGACGGAGCCCGGCGGGTGAACGGTTCGCCGGAACCTGCCCACCGCCGGATCCGGTCGGAAACACCCGGCGTGGCGCCCTTCGTGACGGGCTCAAGCGGCTTGCGAAAGGCGGCGTTTACGTGAACGGGGCCGCGCGGAAGGCGATGCGCATGATGGACCGCTTCGTCCAGCTTGGCGAGCACCGCAGCGAGCGGAATCTCGGAGGTCGGCGGGGGAAGATCGACGAAATGACGAGGATAAGATCCGAAGATCCGCGTCTGATCGATCGTCTGGTTGGCACCGGATCCACGGAGTTCGGGCGGGCGGTCGGCCGTCAGGCAGATCATGGGAACGCCATCCATAGAGGCCTCAACGACAGCAGGCAGGCCGTTGGCGACGGCAGTCCCGCTTGTCGTAATCCATGCAGCCGCTCGACCGGTCGAGCGACCATACCCGAGTGCGGCGAACGCGGTGCCCCGTTCATCCACATGGACGATGACCCGGGTATCCGGATGTTGCGCTACTGAAATGGTAAGCGGCGTGGACCGCGAGCCCGGCGCGACAAAAAATGTGTCTACACCCGTTCGGACGAGTTCTTCGATCAGGCTTCGAGCCCACAGATAGGTCGTGCTGGCGGCATGAAGCGGAGAGTCGGGCAACGTAAGGGCGGGCGGAAACAGTGATGGGCGTGTGAGATGTCGGCAGTCAGCACGATCCCCCGATCGCGCGAAATCAGCGCGGGCAAGGACGACCGATTAATCGACGAGGCTCAGGAAGTTGCCGATTTTCTGTTCGATCTCATCCCACTCGGCTTCGGGACGTGACCCCCTCACGATACCCGCCCCCGAGTACAGGTCCATCGTGGCATTGCGGATTCTCGCGGATCGGATCGCGACGGCGAACTCAGCACGGTCACGCCCCATCCATCCGACCGGCCCGGCGTACCACCCCCGATCGAAGCCTTCGAGACGCCGAATCTCTTCGAGAGCCTCGTTCGTCGGCACTCCGCCGACGGCAGGCGTCGGATGGAGCGCCAGAAGGAGCTCTGGGGTAGATACCTGGTCGTGCAATGTGCCCTGCACACGCGTCCAGATGTGTCGCCCTCCCGTGAGCCTCATCTCTGTGCGACGGTCTGGCGTGTCCAGATTCGTACAGAAATGGGTAAGGGTGTCGCGAATCGCGTCTTCGACGTACGCGTGCTCGCGGCGGTCTTTTTCACTGGCCAGGAGCTCATCGCGAAGTGCCCGATCAGCAGTCGTCGTTCGGGCACGCGACCGCGTCCCTGCAACAGCCTCGCTGTACACCTGGTTGTTCGACCGGAAGAACAGCCGCTCGGGGGAGGCCCCGACGAAGGCCGCTTCGCCATCGAACGCAAAAGAAAAGTGGAAACAGTTCGGCGTTGCACCTGCAAGGTGCCGAAGAACCGAATATGGGTCGAGCGACGCGTCGTGCTCGAGGGACGCACGGCGGGCCATCACGACTTTTTCGACCGTTTCTACGTCGATAGTCTGCAGCACGCCACGAATGGTCGACATCCAGTTGTCCCGCGTCGGAACGTCGTGGCGTGCTATGGGCGTGGAAAGCTCTACATGTGATACATCGGCGCCCGGAAGCACGAGGTCTGCGAGGTCGTCGAGCACCTCATCGATCTGACGCACATCGGCCGGTCCCACCAGATTGCATGCGAGCCGGGTATCCGAACCGGTCCGGACAAGTTCGAAGCGCGGCAGGACGAACCGGTACGTTCCGAACGCAGACCATCCGTCGTCCGGGTACGCTGCCGCGGCCGGTTGGTGTGCGTCGAACCGCATGCCGCCGTAGTAACGGCTGGCGTCCGGGATGTCCGCCGTGCGAGGTGATATGGCCTCGGTGAATCGGTCGGTGTCAACGGGGACCGTGCTGCTGCTGATTTCCTCCGCAACACCGACGGCTGCAACCGACGTCATCGATCCCCGCCCCGACCAGAAGACGCTCGCTCCCAGTTCGTTCGAGCGCAGGAACGCCGCCACGTCGATGGACGCGCGCACCGGAACGTCCACACGTTTCACGGTCCGATGACCGTTGACACCCTGGATGGCGGCACGGATCCGACGCGCCAGTGCGGAACGAGCCGCATCCGCGCCGTCGATTTCCGTCGTCGAAACAGCTCGCAAGTCGGATTTCTGCATGATGGAGGGTCGAACGATAAGAAAAAACGCCCGCGGTCGGTGCGGCTCAGGAAACGGGTTGCAGATGCGCGGTACAGTTGAGAATGTCCGCCGTAAAGAGGTCTCCGTTGAAGACGATCCGATTCACGCAGGTGTTGTCATGCCCGAGCGAAGCCATGTGCGATAGATCGTAGCCGTCACAGATCGACGATAGCAGGACGCGGAGAAAGCGTCCGTGCGTGATCGTCAGCACGGTCTGACCGGGAGCCGTATTCACGATCTGTCGCGCAGCACGGATGGCGCGGGACTGGACGTCGAGGATGGACTCGCCGCCCGGCACGGCGTGCCCGTAATGACCGTCGCTCCACTTCGCCTTGATGTGCTCCAGCTTCCGGTTGCGCTCATCCGAGGGAGGTGCACCTTCCATTCGCCCCCAGGACATTTCATTTAGATCATCCAGTTCGCGGCGGGCAACACCCGACAGATGCGACGCCACAATTTCTGCCGTCTGCCGAGCGCGAGTCAGCGTGCTCGAATACAGCGCATCGACGGGGTCGGCTGCAAACCGTTGACCTAAGAGATCGGCCTGACGGCGTCCGGTGTCGTTGAGGATGCTATCGATACCGCTCCCCTGCACGATCCCCTTCCGGTTGTACTCCGTCTCGCCGTGTCGGGCAAAATAAAGAACGGTGGTATCCGCATCTGTTGAAATCGTGATCCGCTGCATCCGGAAGAGAGGCCAGTGGAAGGAAAGCGATGAGAGGGTGCGTCATCGTCACGATGACGCATCACCGGAGTCACCCCAGCGAGACATCATCTCCGATGCCATCTCGTCGAGCTGTGGAATCGGCAGACGGCGGTTGAGGGCCGCGCGGATGAGAAACGCACGCAGGACCTGATCCGGTAGCGGCAGCACGTAGATAGCGCGCCGGGCCGGACGGGTCACGAACCGAACGCTCTTGTCAACAAGACGAAAGCGCAGCAGCACGAACCCTGTCAGCGCCACCACCGTGGCACCATGCGCACCGCCGGCTGCGAGTGCACTCAGAACCAGCACGTAATACAGGCCCTGCACGAACACATTCTCCAGCCACCCGAACACTCGGGCACCGACCTCGCTCACGAGGGACGGCCCGACAAGCGTCCACGCAACATGCGCCAACACTGTCGCGGCCACCGCCCATGTGGGCGACAGCCACCAGAGCAGGGCGGGCAGGAGCCAGAGGGCCAGCGTTCGCGGGGAATGAAGCCACGTCGAGGCCCATTCGATCAAGGTCTCGATGGACACAGCCTCTATCACGTCCCCGGCATAGGCATTCAGATCCGCCTCCGTCACGTGAAACCAGATCCCGTGCTCCGTAAACAGGCCTCGTGGCGTGTCCACGTACGAGGTCGGCTCCGGCTCAGCCGGGCGCTCCGCTTCCGGCGACGGTGGGGATTCGGTCATGAGAAAGGGGTAGCCCCGGATAAATAGGTTCGTGGGCACTCGCTTTTCGTCGTTGTCACGTACCCAGAACGACACGGGCAGTTTCAGTATTTTTTGAAAGATCCATTCCGGGCACCGTCGCTACGGACCAGCCCATGTCGGTTGGCGAGTCAATGATGACGAAACCGGCACGGTCGGCCGCCAATCGCACATTCTCGTAATCGACCGGGCCCCTGTCCGTCGACGGGAAACGCCACACTGGGCTGCCGGTCCGAGCGAATACACCAGCTTACCGAACGAAGTCGCACATGCTATGGCACTCGAAAGACCTATTTCAGAATTCCTGGACCGGACCGGTGTGATCGTCTACACCGCACCGGAGACGCCGGTGCAGCAGGCAGCGGAGACGATGTCTCAGCACAACATCGGGTCCCTTCTCATTATGGAGGACCACGAGAGCCTGGTTGGCATTTTCTCCGAGCGCGACCTTCTCAATCGCGTTGTCAGTGAGGGACGCGATCCGACCGCGACGCCGGTGCGCGATGTCATGACGGATGACGTCATCGTAGTATCCGACGAGACGTCCCGCGGCGAGGCCCTCCGGATCATGCAGGACAACCACATCCGCCATCTTCCGGTCGCCAACGACGAAACGCTATACGGCATTATTTCCTTGCGGGATATCCTGCAGTTCGAGAAGGAAATGCAGGAGCAAGAGATCAAGCAGCTGCGGCAGATGGTGTACGACAAGCCGTATCCTGCCTACCCCGGATGATGCGCCCCTACAGCGTGTCCCGACCCGCGGGAAGCGTCTCTGGCGGCCCCGAGGGCGACAGCACCAGGTCGCCGCCGATGCGGAAACGGAACTCCGGATCCTCGATGCCGGCGGATTGCAGGGCCGGCGTCAGCATCGCCTGAAGCGCTCTTGCTGTATTGACTCGCGGCTGGGTGGAGGATGCGAGCCGGGCCTCCGCCTGCCGTCGCAGCGTAGCTTCGACCCGTGACAGGGCGTCTCGGCGCACCTGATCCTGCATGTCGCCTGTGAACATCTTCATCCAGCCGCGCGACGAGGTTTCCACCTCCAACTGCGACAGGTCGGGCTCGACACTC
The DNA here is from genome assembly GCF_051155795.1 of Longibacter sp. Taxonomy (NCBI): domain Bacteria; kingdom Pseudomonadati; phylum Rhodothermota; class Rhodothermia; order Rhodothermales; family Salisaetaceae; genus Longibacter; species Longibacter sp. Next base: position 4,943 of record NZ_DAXETW010000067.1, on the reverse strand, counting down.
TGAACGGCGAGGTCTGGGATCGACACGCTGACGACGCCGTCTTCGATCGTTATCATTTCCGGCTTCAGCGTCTGCACATCGAAGCCGTACGATACACTCCCGGGGATGCGCAGCCGGACCGACGCCGTCCCCATCGTGAAGGGCAGTAGCTCCGGCTGCGTTACCTGCAGCATGGTCGTGACCCACGAAGGCGTCATCGTTGAAGTAGAGTCGACGTCAATCGTCGTCCGGAGCCCGAGCGTCCCCGTCACGAGAATGGATCGGGGAGATTCCTCCTGAATCGTCGTCACGACCGTTCGCTTCACCGTCGCCTCCGACGGTCCTCCCAGCCACCAGACGAAAACGGCACTGATCAGAATGCCGGCGAGGATGCCACCGATGACGGCACGTCGCTGTTGAGAAGTCAAGGATCCGTTCGAGGGTCGATGTCAGGTCAGCGGAGAGGGGTTGCGCATTCCGATGCTATCCCGCGGTCGTTGTGAACGAAAGCACGGCCTGAACGCCGGCGATTAGGTCAACGTCGGAAAGGAGAATCAACCCGACAATCGCCAGGCCAAGTCCCCACAGGTTGGTCCGAGAAAGGCGCTCCTGCCAGAAGGCCACGCCGAGGATGGCAGCCAGGACGACGATCGAGATATTGTTGACGGGGAAAACGACGGTCCCGGGAAGCTGCTCCAGCGCGCGAAGCAGAAATTCCAGGGACCCGTAATTGATCACGCCCAGTCCGATGCCCCACACCCACGTATCGCGTCCCGGCCATTGTCCCGTTCGAAAACCCTTCTGCAGGACGTAAACGAGTCCAATGAGAAAGGAGATACCGAACGCCAGCAGCAAGAACAGGAACCGGCTGTTATCGGCGCCAAAGCTCTCCTGAAATGTCTTCATCGTGATATCGACAGCGCCCCCGGAAAGGAAAAGGATGAAAAGGGTCCCAAGGACACGGGCGCTGGGTTCCGGGACTTCGAGTCCGGCGGAATCCTCCACTGCCGTCGCCGCCTCTCCGTGGCGTGCTGGAGCCGTTTGCACACGATTCGAGGCAGTTTCTTCGGCCCCGGCCGCAATCGGCTCCCGCGTCGCCGCCGCCCGCGATGCATCGGTCGACGCCTCCTTCTGGCTCGCGATCAGGAAGAACGACACACCCGCGCAGGTCATGCCGGCCATCTGTAGGACGGAGGGCTCCTCTGCCCAGATGAGCCAGGAGGCGAGAAACGGAATCACGACGGAGACGCGCATCACGCCGATGGACAGTCCCATCCCTGCGATGTCCGTTGCGACGGACAGCATGAAGAACCCGAAGATCAGCAGCGCACCCGTTCCTACGCCCAGCAAGAGCAGGGGCATCGAGAGCGCCAGGCCGCTCGCTGCGCCCCTCCCTCCCATCGCAATCAGCACGCCGGCTACCCCGACCGCCGCAGCATAATTGATGGTTAACAGCGCCGTTCGATCAAGTTGACGCCGCCCCGCCACCTTGAAGATCATTCCGATCGAAACGCTACAGAGAACGGCGAGGCACAGGAAAAGCATGCAGAAACAGAAGGTCGCAGGGTAGAAGGGGCATGTTCGGGAGCAAGAATCAGATCGCCCCCGGGAGACGCGGTCTCATACAGCGGGCGAGCTCTTCACTCTCCCGTCACGAAGGTATAGTAGCGAAGCCGCTGGGGCGACGGCTTCGGATCACGGATCTGCAGATCGGACGGGACCGTGATCTCCGGCTCAACGAAGCCCGACGTGTCGGACCGAATTTCTTCGTACGAGACCGTCGCGAAGAAGCCGGGAGCGGTCTTGGCCTTGAACGTGTGCTCGAACAGTACGCGGTACTTCACCGTCACCACGGACGGTTCGAGGGCAACCAGATTCTGGTCGGACGGGACCCCGCTTACCTCGACGTCTACGCGTAGCGAGTCCTCGGTAAAGCGACCCGCCCGTGCCTCTGCTGTTACGGTGGAAATGCTTTTTTCAAGCAACTGATCGAGGGTGTCAGAGAGCGACACCTGCACCCGGATGGAATCTCGAACGTCGCGTAGCGTTTGCGACTCCGTCGACCACATGGAGAAGGACTCGACGATGGACTCGGCACCGGAGATCGTCACGGAATCCGGTCGCAGCCGGACGGGTCCAAGCATTTCGTAGGACGGCGGAAGGTCCAGGGTCAGGCGCGACCGAACCGGGAGACGCCGTTCTATGCGCGGCTCGGTGGGAACGCGAATCTCGCGGGGCGACACGCTCACGACCTCCACGTTCTGGGGCTCGGGAAGCGTCAGGGCTCCGCGCACATCGATGGATTCTTCGGAGACATCGAGAGGGACCGTCGGCGGGTCGATGTGCATCTTGATCAGGGCGAATCCCTGCCCTTTAAGCTCGACGCGAACGGTTTCGGGCGGCAGGTCGGTCATCGCCCGGGTCGACGGCAAGTTTACGACCGACGTTGGCGCGTCCAGTACAACCGTTCGCTGCTCATCCAGGGTCAGCGTAAGCCACAGCGTCGCTGCAATGAGCAGGCAGATCGCAATCACAACGCTTCGCTGCGGGTCGTCCGGCGACGACTGACCGTCTGTGGACGTCTGAAACACTTTCCGCAGGCGTTCCCAGAAAATCGGTCCTTGTGAGCCGGTATCGGTGGAGGGCACGTTGGGGACGACAGGTGAACGAAACGAGCAAAAATGAAACCGGCGCAGCCGTCAGCCGGAATCATGCCTTGCACGCGGGCTTCTTCGTCTGGTTCGCTCGTCTGCCCGCGTTCGGTCGCCACGGCGCCGAACAGTCGGTGAAGGCGTGATCGTCTGCCTGCGAGCCGTTGATCTTACCCTGCATGCCTTCGTACCATGGGCGGTAGCATGGATTCGCGTGCGGTATCCTCGGTTGTCTCCTCCCCCAATCTTCGCCTGGTGTGGATCTCGAAAAACTGACCCGCCGTGTTGCCAGGGGGAGCGGAATCGTCTTTGCCGGTCAGGTCGCCGGGAAAATCATCGGCGTCTGCCTGCAGGTGGTACTGAGCCGCGGTCTCGGACCGCTGCTCTACGGCACGTACACGCTCGCCGTAAGTGTGATGAAGATTCTAAGGGAGGTCGGTACCCTTGGCCTGCACGGCGGTGTCGTGCGCTTCAGCGCGGAGGCCCAGGCCAAGGGCAACCAGGCCCGGGTCAAGGGAACGCTTACAGCCAGTCTCGGCATCGGCATCGTCGCCTCCGCGGCCCTCGCGCTGTCGCTCTACGCCGCTAGCGACTGGTTGGCCACCACGGCCTTCTCGGATGCCGGATTGGAGCCGGTGCTTCGAGCCTTTGCCGCCGCCCTCCCCTTCTACACGCTCACGTTCCTGGCCTCCCGCGCCGCCCGCGGACTCCAGGTCATGACCGCAGACGTAGCGGTTGGGACTGTCGCGCAGCCGCTGGTCAATCTCATCGCGGTCAGCATCGCGTTTCTCCTGGGATGGGCGCTCGACGGGGCCGTCGCGGCATTCGTGCTATCCACTGGGGTCAGCGCCGGCATCGGGCTCTACGTGGTCTTCCGGATCGCACCAGTCCTCCTCGACCGCGACGTCATCGCCTCCTATGACCTCGGCGAGCTGGTCGGCTACTCCCTCCCCGTCATGGGCGTGACGCTCACGGCGCTCTTCGTCGACCAGGCCGACCGCATCATGATCGGACTGCTGGCCTCCTCGGCGGATGTCGGAATCTACAACGTCGCGGCCCTTCTTGCCACGCAGGTGCGATTCATGCTGACGAGCGTGAGCGCCGCCTTTACGCCGCTGATCTCCGACCTGTACCATACAGGCCGGCGAAACGACCTGCGCACGCTGTTTCAGACGACGACCCGGTGGATCGTCACGCTCTCGATGCCGCTCGGGCTCATCCTGATTCTGTTTCCGGAGCCGCTTCTCTGGCTCTTCGGCGCCGACTTTCTCGCCGGAGCACCGGTCGTGATGGTCCTCGCCATCAGCTCTCTCTTAAACGCAGCCGTCGGAACGATCGGCCTGATGCTTCAGATGAGCGATCACGAGCGACTTGTGCTGATCGACAACGTCCTCCTCGCCGTCGTCAACGTCGGCCTGAACCTGTGGCTGATCCCGATCTATGGAACCGTGGGAGCTGCCGTCGCGACGGCGGTGTCCGTGACGTCGATCAACGTGGTGCAGTATGCTCAGCTCCGCCACCTGCTCGGCATCACTCCCTTCAGCCTTGCTTACCTTCGACCGCTCGCCGCCGGCCTCGGAGCCGGTCTCCTCGGCTGGGGCGTCGGCGCTGCTCTCGAGCCGTGGTTCCTGCACGGGGTGGCGGGGATGCTGGTCACCGGCGTGGCCTACATCGGCGTGCTGCTATGGATCGGACTTCCCGAAAAAGACTGGGAGATCATGGCTCCCTTTCTGAAACGCACAGGCCTTCTCCGGCTGATCCCGGGAGCCGAGGAGGCTGAGAACCACGATCCGTCGGCCTGACGGATCATGCATCGGTATCCGAGCGCCAGCCCTTCTTGCGCGCGCGGCGACGCACGACGATGCCGAGCGACCGTGCCGCCGTGGCAAGCGCGTCCGCCCAGAACCCGGCATCGAGCGCCACCGGTGGGGTTGGATACCCGAACGCATGCATGGCGTCACGGCAGATCGCCTGCAGTACCCACCGCTGCGCCGGGGCGAGCGTCCCGCGCCACTTCTCCGTGTTCGACGGATCCACCGGGCGACGCGCGTTCCGTTTCCATGGCTCCGCGCTCAGGGCCGCATCGGCCCGTTCGTGAAACGAGAGCATCGCCGGGTTGAAGTCGACCGCGAGGAGCCTGCAGATGCGACGAAGCTCACGCTCAGGGTGCCGAAGCAGATCCTCGTACCGAAGGTCATGGAACCGGTCGCCGTACGCCGACCGGTAGCGCTCAACACGGCGGGCATACGTTCGCCACGTCCAGGCGGTCTCGACAATCGTGTCCCGGTTCCACGGCATCGGCTGCTGCGAAAG
>NZ_DAXETW010000066.1:0-9566 GCF_051155795.1 Longibacter sp. | reverse complement strand
CCATCCGGGGACACGATCTTCGAGCAGAAGGACGTTGAGTTTCCCGCGCACTTCAGCCAGCTGTCGACCAACATTGTTGCCAGCAAGTACTTCTACGGCGACAACGACAAGGGCAACGGCTCCCCGGAAGACGGACTCCGGGAGTACTCGTTGAAGCAATTGGTTGACCGCGTCACGCGGACTATCACCGACTGGGGGAAGGAGCAGGATTACTTCGCCACGGCGGAAGACGCGGAGACGTTCTACGACGAGCTAACCTGGCTCTGCACCCATCAGCACGGGGCCTTTAATTCGCCCGTCTGGTTCAATGTGGGTCTCGGCCAGCAGTACGGCGTGCGAGACACCGGAGACAAGAAGATCTTCGGATGGGACTTCGACAAAGAGGATATCGTCAAGGTCGACCCGTACGTCTACCCGCAGGCGAGTGCGTGCTTCATCGTTGACGTCGAGGACTCGATCGACGGGATCTGGAGGACGATGGGTGAGAGTGCCCGCCTCTTCAAGTTCGGTTCCGGTGTCGGCGCCGACTGGTCGACGCTCCGTTCAACGAAGGAGAAGCTATCCGGTGGCGGCGTTCCGTCCGGTCCGGTGAGCTTCATGGAGGTGCAGGACGCGACAGGCGGCACGATCAAGAGCGGCGGCAAGACGCGCCGTGCGGCGATCATGCAGACGCTCAAGTGCTGGCACCCCGACGTGATGGAGTTCGTCGAGGTCAAGCAGAAAGAGGAGAAGAAAGCCTGGGCTCTGATTGAGCAGGGCTACGACGGCTCGTTCAACGGCCCGGCCTACGGTTCGGTCGCGTTCCAGAACGTGAACCAGAGCCTCCGCGTCACCGACGAGTTCATGGAGTCGGCCGACCGGGGCGAGACGTACCCGCTGCGCACGGTCACCACGAACGAGGTGGTCGAAGAGATCAAGGCGCGCAAGGTTCTCGACAAAGTTGCCGAAGGCACGCACGTCTGCGGCGATCCCGGCCTTCAGTTTGAGGACACGATCCAGAAATGGCATACGTGCAAGAACACGGACCAGATCAACTCCAGCAATCCGTGCTCGGAGTACATGTTCTTGGACAACTCGGCCTGCAATCTGGCGAGCCTGAACCTGCGCAAGTATCAGAACGAGGACGGGTCGATCGACGTGGAGCGCCTCCGCGCCGCCGCCCGCATCTTCATCACTGCGCAGGAGATCCTGGTCGATAATGCCGGCTATCCGTCTGAAGACATCGCGCGGAACAGCCATCTCTTCCGCCCGCTCGGACTCGGCTTTGCCAACCTCGGCGCCCTGCTCATGGCGATGGGCTTTCCCTACGACAGCGACGAAGGTCGTGCTGTTGCAGGAGCCGTGCAGGCGATCATCCATTGCGAGGCGTATGGCCGCAGCGCGGAGATTGCCGCGAACGAAGAGATCGGTCCGTTCGACCGCTACGACGAAAACGAGGAGCCCTTCCTCGACGTCATGCGGATGCACCAGGCCGCGGTCGAAGACATCGACCGCGACCTTTGCCCGACCGACCTTCTCGACAGTGCCCGCGAAAGTGCCGCCCGCATGGTGGCTCTCGGCGAGCGTCACGGCTACCGGAACGCACAGGCGACCGTGATCGCGCCGACCGGCACGATCGGGTTCTACATGGATTGTGACACGACGGGCATCGAGCCGGACATCGCCCTCGTGAAGTACAAGCTACTTGCCGGCGAAGGTGAGGGCATGATGAAGATCGTGAATCAGAGCGTTCCGGACGCGCTCGAGCGCCTCGGATACAACGAGGACGAGCGCAAGGCGATCATCGAGTACATCGATGACAACGACACCATCGAGGGTGCCCCGCTCCTGAAGGACGAGCACCTTCCGGTGTTCGACTGCGCCTTCAAGCCGAACAATGGCGAGCGGTCGATTCACCACATGGGTCACATCCGCATGATGGGCGCCGTCCAGCCGTTTGTGAGCGGCGCGATCTCGAAGACGGTCAACATGCCGGAGGATGCGACGGTGGAAGACATCGCCGACGCCTACCTGAAGAGCTGGGAACTCGGCACCAAGGCTGTCGCGATCTACCGCGAAAACTCCAAGCGGAGCCAGCCGCTGTCGACCTCCGAGGACGGCAACACGCAGAAGTCGGACAAGCAGAAGGCAGCGGAAGCCGCCGAAGCAGCCAAGGCTGCCGACCCGTCCGGCGACGGTGCGGTGACGCAGGAGCCGGAGATTCAGGAGAAGGTTGTTTACAAGCCGACGCGCAAGCGTCTGCCTGACGAGCGACCGTCCATCACGCACAAGTTCTCTATTGCCGGTCACGAGGGGTACCTCACGATCGGCCTCTACCCTGAGAGCGTAGAGAATGGCGGCGCCGGGCGACCCGGTGAGATCTTCATTACGATGGCCAAGCAGGGCAGCACGCTGGCCGGCATGATGGACGCATTCGCCACCAGCATCTCCATCGCGCTACAGTACGGCGTGCCGCTGGAGGATCTGTGCCGCAAGTTCAGCCACATGCGCTTCGAGCCGAGCGGCTTTACGAACAACAAGCAGATCCCGATCGCGAAGTCGATCATGGATTACATCTTCCGCTACCTGTCCATCAAGTTTCTGGATCAGGAGCTGCAGCCGGACGTCGCCTCAGATGAGGAGGTGACCACGGACCCTAATGAGGCCGCTACGGAGGAATCGCACCGTAGCGGCCCGGCGGTCGACACCACGCAGGCGGAGCTCGACTTCGGCGACGTGGACGACGCCACAGCGGAGCAGCAGGACGAACTGATCGGTCAGACCGTGGAGGCCTTCATGGACGCGGCGACGTCGGGGAGCAACCCGGCGGAGGCGCAGGCCATGAAGAACGCGACGGAGGAGACCTTCCAGAACCAGTCCGACGCCCCGCCGTGCCCCGAGTGCGGCAGCATTACGGTCCGCAGCGGCGCATGCTACATGTGCCCGAACTGCGGCGCCAGCACCGGGTGTGGGTGATACCGTAGAAACGTTGCGAGCCCCGAGGTTGACACGAAACAACGTCAACTCGGGGCCGCAACTATATCTGAAACCGAAATGCCTTTGGTAGACCCGCTCTCATGTCTACCAGAAATAGGAAAAGCCTCGACAGTTGCAGCTGCCGAGGCCTTCCGAAGGGCTTGAGAGGCGACAGTGATAGCTGTCGCTCACAGTATCCTCATTGATCATAGGTATACAATAGTGCGTAGCGCAAGCAACGGCAAACCAAGCCGCGTAGGGTCGAATAATTCACAAAGCCATTCACCCGATCGCTGCCGAGAACCGAACGATGATCGTGCAAGGGCTAGACGATTCATAGAGAGGCTCGCCGAAAAGTACCTGAGGTCCGACACGGAGAGGTCATGGCGGAAAACCTTCCCCGACGAATTCTACGAACAGATTTATCGGTTAAGGGGATGGACGCGGAGTCGCGAGAACTTTCACTTCAGGCCTGCTATCCTCGGTCACTTGACTAACGACATCGTATATGATCGACTAGTGCCTGGACTGCGCGATGCGCTTGAGGATAGGAACCCGCTTAACCGGCGTGGAAGACGTGCAGTCCGTCATCATCAGTTATTGACCGAGGATTACGGCTTGCCGGCTCTCCAGCGACACTTGCAGCAGATCATTATGCTAATGAAGGTGTCGCAATCTTGGGCTCACTTTAAGTCGCTTCTTGCGAAGCATTTTCCAAAAGAGGGTGAGCAACTTTCGCTTATCCTCTCTCGGTTGAGGTAGGTGGTCCTCGCTCTGATTCGACTGTGGTTTTGGGATGTATCGCATACGCCCGGTTCTCCGTGAGGGGGATCGGGCGTTTTGCGTCGGTGTTGTTTGCATTCACGCCATTCCCCCGGTACAGGGCGACCGTTTTCGGGCAGGCGTCCCCGCCGTCGCAGGGGCGCATCGCAATGCGCCCCTGCGACGGTGGGGGGGACGCTGCAGGGAGAGGCGAAGGAAGCCATGCGTGATGGCAACGGTGGGTCGGGAGGGCGGTCATGTCCCGTGTTTATGCCACCAGCGTTGCGGGTTCAGGCGGATGTAGCGGCGAACGTTCCGCCATTCACGTTCGTTGCGCAGAACCCTGTCGTGGAAGTTGCGCTGCCATATCCGCGCGTCGGGCGAGACGTTGCATTCGGCGCGAATCCGGCGTGTGACGGCTCCTTTGAAGCCGGCCATGATCGAGGATAGCGAATCCGGCGGCCGGTAGGCGACGCCGTGCCGCTCGGGATCATACCGTCTCACCCGCAAGCTGTGGGTGGTGCCGGCATCCAGCGGCGCTTGGGGATGCCATTGGTAGCAGCAAGGGGAGACCTCGGTGCCACCCTCCGGCACGAGGCAAATAATGCCGTGGATGTGGTCTTGCATCACGACAAAAGCATCCAGCACGACATTTTCCCGCAGCGTCTCGGTCCGGTACCACTCGTCCCGGACAATGTCGCCGACGGGCGAACAGTCCATGACGCCGTCTCGAATCGAGCCGAAGAGAGGTCGATGTCGATGCGTCCGAACCGTCACGAAGTAGGCCCCGCGCGAGCCGTAGTCGATGTCCGGATGACGGAGGCTGTTCTTGCGTCCCGGGAGCTCCGGGCGAGGCATCGGTACAACGGGAATGAGAGACAGGGACGGCGTCTGTCTCTAAGACACGTAGACGCTGCAAATGATAACGTACGCACGTTCATGCGGAAGCCGCGTGGGCCAGACGTCGGCCGCGTCGCGGTGGACTACGCCGGGCGGGATGTGTTTTCCAGACGGCTTCAGCATTCAGTCGGGCGAATCGGTGTTCGGCCGGCCGAGCCGGGCGATCGGGAAGCCGTGAAAGCGCTCGCCGAGGTCGACCGATTCAAACGCTCCGCTCTCCGGGTCGTAGTGAAGGACCTGCTGCGCTCCGCCCTCGAAGCGATAGAGAAGGAGAATCTCACCGTCTACGTCCAGTGCTATGATCTTACGCCGCGCCAGGCTGTCGGCAATCCCGACCGGGATGTCGATTTCGCCTGACTGTGTCCCGTCTGCCCCGTAGCACGGAACCGAAACGGTACCCGGGGATCCGGGCGCGTCTGCCGGTTCCGGCGTTTCCGGGTGATGGTGCGCATCGTCTACGGGTGGGAACGGTCCGTCGCCGGTCTCTTCCGCCGGCGAATCTGAGGCCCTCGGCTCGGTAAACGGCGTCGAGCGGATGATGCGATCGATTTCGGCAGGATCGAGATCGATCTGGACGTCGAAGGCGACGGTCGCGTGATCGTTGATCACCGGTGTGTCGAGGCCCTTCGGGGTTCTGTACTCGTCGGTAGGGTGGTGGTCGCCGGCGACCGTTGGTTCGGGGTCGTCAGTTACCGACTGGAGAACCTCCGTTTCCTCGTCCCGGGAGCCGAGACGCGCGACGACGAACTGGAAGGCCAGCGACAGTACAAGGACGAGGCCGAGAATCTGTCCCCACGTCGTCCATGTCCAGGGCCGGTTGAACGTGTCGATGACCCGGGAGGACGCCTTCTCGAAAATTTGCGGCGGGACCCCGCTCAGGTTGCTCAACTGCCTCACGCCGTCCCGGGCTTGCTCGGGGTGCTCGTGCCGGCATGCGATGCGGACCTGGGCCAGTAGCAGGTTTGGTAGCAGGACGGGCTCCTGCTCATGGTGGGACAGCCGGGCGATCTGGTCGATGATGGCGTACGCGCGGTTCGGTCGGTCGGTGCGGGCGTGCCCGAGTGCTTCGACGTAGCCCGCGGCGATAACCGCCCAGGTATCTCCCTGCGCTTCTGCCTCGGCACGGATCGGTGCCAGACGCTCGAACGCGTGGTCCTCTCCTTGCAGCATCTGAGCCGCCGCTCGTGTAATCGCCGTTCGACCGGCGACGTCCTGGATCGAGTTGGTGAGCGGGTACGCGACGATGGGCTGTGCTCCGTCGGCGAGAGCCGTCTCCGCGCGTTTCAGAAGTGCATCGAGGGAGTCCGAAACAGGTTGCTCGTCCCGGACGGCCTCGAGTACGTACGTCCACGCCGATAGCGACGCGACAACAGCAGGCATCACGGATGGCCTCCCGGCTTTCTCCGCGACCGATTCCGCCTCACGGAGATGCCGGCGGGCGTGGTGGTGGCGGCCCGCACGAATCGCTCCTTCCGCCCACTTTACGTGCAACCATGCCCGCTCTTCGGCCGGGCGCGCGGAGCCGTAGTAGCCGGACGTACGGAAGAGGTGCGTACTTTCATCTGGCCGCCCGATGCGCGACGCAGCGATGCCCGCAAGCTCGTAGACGCGGCTGACCGCAGCGCTGTCGGATCGAGCGGGGCCACGTAGGACGGTTTCGGCCAGTTCGACGACGGCCGGAAAGCGACGGGCGTGCATCCACGCCCGTGCTTCGTCCGTCACCCGGTACGCAGGGGCCGATGCGGAACACAGGCGGTGTTCGCGGATCTTCTCGGCGTGCCGAGCCCAGGCGGTCGTGTCCGCTCTCTCCGGTTCGGCCGGTGGCGGATTGCATGGCTGCGCGGCGAGAGGTGCCGCCGAAAGCAGCGCGAGAAGCAACGCGAGAACCGCTACCCGCGGACCCGGGACGGCACGGGCCCGCGATGCTGACGGGGTCAAAAGGGACGGGGGAAAGCGGCGCATACGGCAGAGCCAGACTCAGGATTGGCGATCTGCAGGACCAATGGGTCGGAGGACAAACAAGAACGACCGCTGGCCCGGGCAAGATCCGGTCTCGCTTCCGGCCTGAACCTTCCCTGCACTTCGACGGTACGCCGTTTCCGCTGCGGCGTGATGGTCGATCGCGCGGCAGGTAGGTCCAAGCACCGGATTCTCGAGAACGCATTCAGCCGAACCTTCATGTACAGATGTTGCCCGGATAAAGTCATCGAAATCGAGTCGGAAACGGAGCTTCTCGGTCATATCGAGGCGCATGGGTCCCTGGAAAATGTCGTCGTGCAGGGACTCGACCTTCGGGCTGGTGCGCTGGCGGCGGCCATCTGCCGGGTGTCGGCGGAGGACGCGTGCTTTCTTGGGTGTCGCCTCGACCGGGAGGTGGATGAGCATATTCGAACGAGCGGCGGATCGATCTTTCCTGCCTTTTCCGGCATCCCGTTCCGGCCATACCGTTCCTCGCTGTACGACACAACTGAATTAATGGACGGTTACCGACGGGGCCATTACGACACGCTGTACGAGACCACAGACCGGCAGATCTACGAGTACTTCACCGAGCGAAATGAACGTGAACCGGCCGTTCCGGTGATGGACGCGCTCGCGTTTCGGATTCACGATCACGCGATTGATGATGCGCTCGCTGATTTGCTTCACACGCCGCCTGCTTCGCGCATAAATACCGGCGCGGATCTACCCCCGAGCGATCGACGGCGGGTCGTGGGGGTGATGGGCGGCCACCGGCTCCGGCGGGACGCCCCGACCTTTCGGCGGGTTGCGCACATCGGTCGTCGACTCACACGTGCCGGGTTTTTCGTCGCCACCGGGGGAGGCCCCGGAGCCATGGAGGCGGCGAACCTGGGTGCTTATCTGTCCGAACGACCCGCAGAGATCCTGGATGATGCTGTCGACACGTTGTCCGCAGCCGCGACCTACGAGGAGGAGGCCTATTTTGACCTTGCCTACGACGTTCTTGACCGCCATCCGGACGGGGCTGAGAGCCTCGCGATTCCAACGTGGTTCTACGGCCACGAGCCGTCCAACCTCTTTCCGAGCCACGTGGCCAAATATTTCGCCAACAGCATTCGCGAGGACGGCCTGCTGGCAATCGCTACCTACGGCGTGATCTACGCACCGGGGAGTGCCGGGACCATCCAGGAGATCTTTATGGATGCCGCGCAGAATCATTACGAAACGTTCGGTGCCGCCAGCCCGATGGTGTTTCTGGATCGTGCGTATTGGACGGAGACGAAACCGGTCTTCCCCCTGCTGGAGAATCTGGCGCAGGACACATCCTACGCCGATCATTTGCACCTACACGACCGCGTCGATGACGTCATATCCGATATCGTGCAGCACGCTCATGAACGAAACGTCGGTGCAACGAACTAGCGTGCGTCGCTTCCTCTGCGTACTTTTCTCGGAGATTACTGGTGGTGGGAAAATGGCGTTTGATCTGGCCGGATGCTTGCGTTAGATCGTGACCCGCCGGACACGTCGCGTCTTGTTTTCGTAGACCCTTACCCTCGACCAGATCCCGGTACGTATCCGGTCAACGGTCTCGATGTAGATTCCACCGAACGGGTTACGCAATTGTGCTAGAGGAATATAAAAAGTTTGCGCTTCGCGGGAATGTCGTTGACATGGCCGTCGGTATCATCATCGGTGCGGCGTTCAACGGCGTCGTCCAGTCCCTGGTAAAGGATGTTATTACCCCGCCGCTGGGTCTTCTGATCGGCAACGTGGACTTTTCGAATCTATTTCTGGTGCTAAAACCGGGCACGACACCGGGTCCTTATCCTACGCTGGAAGCGGCCAATGCGGCAGGAGCCATCACGATCAATGGCGGCGTCTTTCTGAACAGTGCGGTCAGTTTCCTGATCGTGTCGTGGGCGGTTTTCCTGCTCGTACGCTCCGTCAACAAGATGGCCGAGCCCGACGAGGAGCCCGAGCCGGCAGCGCCAACGGTCAAGAAATGCCCCTACTGCGTACAGGATATCGCGGTGAGCGCCAGCCGCTGTCCGCATTGCACGTCGAAGCTTGAAGGAGAAGCGTCGGCCGACGTCGCGTAACGCTTAGACTTATTTGATTATGAGTACCTCTCGTCACCAACACGGGCCCGTCGAGGGCTTTCGATCCGGCCGGTACCCCATCGGCGTCAGCACCCACGCGTACTGTTACCACGTCGGACGGACGCTGGTCGATACCGGGCCGCCGAACCAGTGGCGCCGTGTGCGGTCGTTCGTCCGCGAGATGGCGGAGGAGCGAGGGATTGATCGAGTCGTCGTGACCCATCATCACGAGGACCACGCGGGAAATGCCGGCCGAATCGCGGATATGCTGGATGTGCCGGTGTTTGCCCCGTCCGCCAGCCTCGACCGGCTGCGGGACGGGTTCTCGATGGAGATGTATCGCCGCGTCGTCTGGGGCGGTCCGGTCCGCGTGGACGCGCAGCCGGTCCCGGAGCACCTGTCGATCGGCAACGGTCTGACGCTACGCACGATCCCGGCGCCCGGCCATGCAGACGACATGGTGTGCTACCTCATCGAGGAAACGGGTGGGCTCTTTTCTGCGGACCTGTACATCGTTCAGCGCCCCGAGTACTTCCGCTACGATGAGCACGTGGGGGCGCTGCTCCGAAGCCTTCATCGGGTTCTGGAGCACGGCGTGTCGACCGTCTACTGCGCTCACCGCGGTATCGTCGAAGACGGTGCGCACCTCTTGCGGGAGAAGGCCCGGTATCTGGAAGCGCTGTGCGGCGTGGCGCGACGTCGCTACCGGCAGGACCGACGGTCCGTCCGGGACATCCGGGAAGAAATGCTGGGCGGGGAAGGGATGCTATACTGGATCTCCGGCGGCGACTTCTCAAAAGACAACCTGATTAGCTCCTGCATCCGCGACCAGGATCGGACGGACACCGAGCTGCAGCTGGAAAATGTTCGACGTGCGGCGTAGGG